>NZ_JBIYSM020000030.1:0-55157 GCF_044759095.2 Brevibacillus soli | reverse complement strand
CAGGTACTTCTTTTTTCCGTAGTCGCTGGGGATTTTCCTTTGTTTAAGGACATTATTTCATACACCAGAATTTATAAATTTGGACATCCCATACAGCCGCTAGAAAAGGGTTCGGGGCCCCAGCCGACACCAGCGTTATCTAAAGTCGGCTGGGTTTTCTTATCGTGTAGGAAAGTTTAAGGGCTTCACCGTGTGAAAGCGTCCTGAAATAAACTTTCCGAAACGCATAAAAAGTTTCCTCTAACGAAGAACCAGCTTCTTCGAGAGGGCTTCAATCGAAGCTTTTCTTAATTTCGTAGATCTTACCCGATATGCTGCAGCTCCGATTTCTTGCGGCGAATTTCCACGGACGGGCTGACATATGGGTCAAACATGTATTTTTGTTCAATGAAAATCTGATGCCACAACATGAAGATGAGGATGGTCCACAGCTTCCGGCTGTAGTCGGCATTGCCCTCGCGGTGTTCATCCAGCATGTAGAGCACATAGGCTTTGTTGATCAGATCGTCCACTTTTGATTCAAAGATGATTTCCTTGGCCCATTTGTAAAACTGGTTTTTCAGCCAGTAGCGCGTCGGGACCGGGAAGCCCAGCTTCGGACGGGACTTGATTTCCGGAGGCAGGAAGTCCTTCATTGCTTCTCGCAGGACGTGCTTCGTGGTACCGTTGGCAATTTTGTACTTGGTCGGGATGGTAGCGGCGAACTCGAACACCTTTATGTCGATGAACGGAACGCGCAGTTCCAGTGAGTTGGCCATTGTCATCTTGTCCGCCTTCATCAAGATGTTGCCTCTCAGCCAGGTATGAATGTCCAGATACTGCATCTTGGTGACATCATCGTAGTGGCTTGCGCGCTTGTAGATGTCTTCCGTGATGGTCCATGGCGAACGGTAGTCGCTGGAGCGGAAGATGTCCTCCATCACGACTCTTTCCTTCAGGTCTTCGCTAAAAATCAGGGCGTTGCCGAAAAAGCGCTCCTCCACCGTCTTGGAACCGCGAATCAGGAAATTTTTCCCTTTTACCTGGTCCGGCAGCTTCTCCGCTACATAGCGGATGGAGTGGCGCATCCACTTCGGCATCCGGGAAAACATACGCAGCGAATGCGGTTCGCGGTAGATGTTGTACCCGCCGAAAAACTCGTCCGCACCTTCACCGGACAAAACGACCGTGACGTGTTCACTCGCCATTTGCGCGACGAAGTAGAGCAGGATCGCGGAAGGGTCGGCAACCGGCTCGTCCTGATGCCAGATGAGGCGAGGCAGTTCGTCCATGTAACGCTGGGCGTTGACGACCAGTTCATGGTGCTCCGTCCCCAGGAATTCCGCCGTTCGGCGAGCGTATTCCAGTTCGCTGTAGCCGGGGATGTCGGAGCCGACGGAAAACGTTTTGACCGGTTCAAACGACTTCAGCATGCCGACGATGCTGCTGGAGTCGACGCCGCTCGAGAGGAAAGCTCCCCGGGGAACTTCACTGATGCGGTGTTTGTCGACCGATTCCAGCAGGACGCTGCGGGTTCCTTCAACGAAGTAGGAGAACGGCTTGCTTTCATCCGGTTGGAACTCTACGTCCCAATAGCGGGTCAATTTGATTTGATCGTTTTGAATGACAAAAAAGTGAGCGGGCGGAATTCGGTAGATTCCCTGGTACATCGTTTCCGGGTCAGGCACGTACTGGAAGGTGAGGTAGTGATAGAAAGCCGTATGATTTACCTCCCGCTTTACTCCCGGCAACTCCAGCAGGCTTTTGATTTCACTGCCGACGCCGATCGCGTCGTCAGTCTCCACGTAGTAGAGCGGTTTAATGCCGAAGTGGTCGCGTGCTCCGAAAAGCAGCTTTTTCCGTGAGTCCCAGATCGTGAAACCAAACATGCCGCGAAGGTGTTTCGGCGCGTCCGTCCCGACTTCTTCATACAGATGCAGGATGGTTTCAATATCGGAATCGGTATGGAATACGTGTCCGCTGTCTTTCAGCCAGCTTTGCAGTTCTTTATAGTTGTAGATCTCGCCGTTCCCGATGATCCAGATGTCACGCGTCTCGTTGAACAGCGGCTGGTGACCGCCTTCCACGTCAATGATGCTTAAACGACGAAAGCCCAGGGCGATGTTGTCTTCGAGATGAAAACCATCATCGTCTGGACCGCGGTGCAGGATGACACGGGTCAGTGCTCCAATCGTTTCGGATGGAACGGGCACGCCCCGCTTGTTGTAGAGTGATACGATTCCACACATAAAAAATTACTCTTCCTCTCAAAGGTTGCTCTAGCTAAATCTATCATGGATTGAAGGGCAAAGCAATCTCTCCAAGTACCCATAACGTGCGGGCAGACGATTTGCTGTCAGGAAAGAACTTTTATTGTCCTCACCAAGTGTCGTAGACTGAAGATCCATTTACCGCTGGCTTGGTGGGGGGATTACGCATGTTTCCCGTAGGTTTGTTGATCGTGTTGGGACTACTGCTGGGGGCTTACGTCCGATTGTCCGTGGTCTGGATGGTCACAGGGGGAGTGGCAGCCCTGTTGCTGTTTGTTCCCTTTCCGGGGAAAAAGCGTGTCATGTGGTACACGCTCATCTGTATTCTAGCCGTTCACTATTTTCATGGGTACGATCATCTTCACCGGTCTCATCTCCGGTCGCTGGCAGCGGAAGAGCAGACTGTCTGGATAAACGGGTTCGTCGACTCTGCCGTGCGGCGCGACGGCGATATCGTACGTCTATATATACAGGTGGAGCACTGGGGATACAAACGGGACGCTTTTCAGGAATTACCCTCGCTCGAGAGAATTGCCGTACGCCTCTCGCTTTCGGCACAAGAGCAGACAGAGCAGGTTGCGTCCTGGGCAAAGGGAGACCGGTTTTATGGAATCGTGAAGCTGTCGCTGCCTTCCCCGGCCCGCAATCCCCACGCGTTTGACTACGCACGCTTTTTGCGTTGGCAGGGCGTTTACGTTACGGCTGAAACGGATTTCTCTTCTGTTGAGGTTCAATCCCATGGCGCGAGTTTGGCGGCCCGGTTTGACAGATGGCAAAACGACGGCGCCCGGTTGTTGGAGACGATTTTTTCCGATCCGATCGTCTCGGGCTATATGCAATCGCTGCTGTTGGGGATGGAAGAAAGCCTGAGTCCGGAATTGGAAGAGATGTATGCCGATCTGGGACTGATACATGTGCTGGCCATCTCGGGATTGCACGTGACACTGGTCAGCGGGAGTTTTCTTCGACTGGCCGGGAGAGCGGGTCTTACCCGTCAAACAGCTGCGGTGGTTACGGTCGTTTTCATAGGTCTTTATGTGCTGCTCGTGGGAGCAAGCGCTTCCGCCGTAAGGGCCGGTCTGATGGGAGCGCTCGCACTCGGCAGCCAATTTGGGCGTACGCGAATGCCTGTTCGCGACATCTGGGCTGTCGCCCTGGCAGCCATGCTGATCTATAATCCCTATCAACTGTGGCACATAGGGTTTCAGCTTTCCTTTGCCGTAACGCTGGGATTGATTTTGTACGTGCCGATATTCCAACAGCTTCCGTTTCCCCGCTGGGCGTGGGCAAAATCGCTCATCGGCGTCACTGTGTCTGCGCAGCTAACCTCATTTCCGTTCCTTCTCTACTGGTTTCATCAATGTTCCCCGGTGTCGTGGCTGATCAACCTGGTTGCGGTGCCTGTTCTTTCGCTGCTGGTGCTGCCGGCAGGGTACGCGGCCTTTTTGCTCGCCTTGTTGCATCCCGCTCTCGCCGGGATCCCCGCGGCTTTCACTTCATCCTTGCTGCAGCTTGTCCATCTACCCCTTCACGATTTGCAGCAGCAGCCGATTCCCTTTTCCCACTGGCCTCATCCTCACTGGTCATGGCTTTTTGCCTGCATGGCCCTGCTTTTTGCCGTACCGTTTCTGTGGAGCAGGGGATATCAGCGTATGCGGGATGCAGCCGTGTATGTGGGCGTTTTTGTTTTTTTGCTTGTAATGGCACGACAGCCGTTTTCGGGCGATAACGAGGTGAGAATCACGTTTATCGACGTGGGACAAGGGGATTCCATCGTTGTCGAGGTTGGTAAAAAAGCAGTATACTTAATTGATGGCGGTGGCACGCCGCGGTTTCCGCAAAGGGAGTCCTGGCGGGATCGGCGGGATCCGTTTGAAGCGGGGAAGGATGTCGTATTGCCGTTTTTGCGGGCACGCGGAATTGAGCGAATCGACCGATTGGTCATGACACATGGAGACTACGACCACATCGGTGGATTGGCTGCATTGGTGCCGCGCTTTTTCTTTGGGGCCGTGCTTGTCAATGGAACGAAACCGAAAGAGGCGGAAGCGGAACTGATTGAAAGCTTCCGTATGCGCGGCGTTCCGGTTGTCACCGGAGTCCCCGGCCGTACCTGGTGCGATGTGGACCAGGTGTGTTGGTCCTGGCTTCATCCCAATGCCGAGACGGCGTCACCGGACAATGACGCGTCGATCGTGTTGAAGCTTTCTGCTTATGGCAAAACCGTACTGTTTATGGGCGATTTGGAACAAGCAGGCGAGGAAACGCTGCTTTTAACCAGCCAACTTTCTCCTGTCGATGCAGTAAAAGTGGCACATCACGGCAGCGGCACTTCCACTACCCGCGACTTTCTTGCGAGAATAAAACCAAAGGCTGCCGTAATCTCGGCAGGCAAACACAACCGTTACGGTCACCCCTCGCCGGAGGTGATCAGAAGATTGCAAGACGTTGGCGCAGATATCTATCGGACCGACGTGCAGGGGGCAGTTACCCTCTTCATTCGACCGGACGGAGTGTACTGGAAAACGACCATAACCGATACATAATGATTTGCAACCTTTTGCATCAGCGCCACGTCTGTAGGAGGGAGAGGAGAAGATGCGTGAAGCAGAGCTGATCAGGAAGGCGCAAGCCGGTGATCATGACGCACTTGTCGAACTGCTCCGCTCGATCGAGAACGCTGTATACCGCAGTGCTTTTTACATCCTTGGAAACGAACAAGACGCACTCGACGCTTCTCAAGAAGCGCTGATTCGGATTTATCGAAAAATCGATACCTATCAGGAAAAAGCGAAGTTTTCCACATGGGTGCAGCGAATTGTCAGCAACATCTGCATGGACAAATTTCGTGCCAAAAAGGAAACAGTCTCGATTGACGAGCATGAGCTGATCATTCCTGTTCGGAACAATGTAGAGGATGAAGTCCTTCTTAGCAGTTTGTCATGCGATATTGAAAAAGCAATCGGGCAGCTGCCCCATCAGTACCGCATGGTCGTCATACTGCGCTATCTCGAGGATTTCTCCTATCAGGAGATAGCCGATACGCTGGAGCTGCCGCTCAACACGGTGAAGTCTTATTTGTTCAGGGCAAGACAACAGTTACAGGAGCTGTTACACGATTACCAGAAAGGGGGGATAGGTTGATGAACAACGAACACATCTGGGAACTGATGCAGCGGGATCTGGATAACGATTTGTCGCCGCAGGAGCAGTTGCTGCTCTGCAGCTCTGTCAGGAAAGATCCGGGTTTGCAGTTGATGTACGAGCGCCTGAAGAGGGTATCCGATCAACTGGAACAGCTACCCCCTGTAACGCCCAAAATCAGTATTGTCGACTCCATTCTTCCGCAGCTGGAGGCACCGTCACGAATGCCTTCAACCGTTGCCATGTCCGCGGAGTCGGAACTGCCAAGATTGGAATTGAAAAAGGATTCGCCGAGAGAGCAGCGCCCGAAATGGAAAGGATTGCCCCTTTGGATGGCCCGGGCCGGCAGCGGTCTGGTTGCTGCGTGCATGCTGCTGGGGTTGTTTTTTATGGTGAATCATCCAAGTGAGAACGGACCAGATGGCTACCGACAGGGAAATGCCGGGATACCGCCGTCAACTTCGGCTCCCGCAGTTACCGTGCCGCCGTTGCCGGAAAAAGAAAGCACTCATGTGACACCACCATCGGATGAAAATGCAAAGCCTCCGGAAGCGAAGCAGGAACCGTCTCAGACCAAAACGAACAAGCCAAATTCGAAACCGAAGAGCAAGGAAACCAAACCAACGGTCAATCCAAAGCCGATCAACACCAAACCGGCGGTCACAGCACCGGCGGTGGAAAAGCCAAAGCCCTCTTTCCCGTACGGCACCGAGACCAAACCGGGATTGGACGACAAGCGGGACAAGGACACGGACGAAAACCGTGACGAAAAGGACAAGGACAAAAAGAAATTCGATGACAAGCGTAAGGACAAGAAAGGGCCAAACTGGAGCAGGTAGCGGTGACCAGGGACCACGCACCAATCAGAGGTGTGCTGCGTATACTGCATTATCAAGCACCCCCTGCTTACCGTTTAGGGAGAAGTGATCCCGGGGCTTCTCCCTAAACGTTTACATAGAGGTGCCCAATGCAGAGGAACCGCAACCGCGATGGTTGCGGTTTTCGTTTTTCAGGGAAAACGCGGCATGATGTGATATAATAGCGCAGGAAAATGAGTAGGGGTGGGGGTTTTATGTCGTTACTTGAGGCCATACGCGAAATCAAACAGAAGCAGTTTGCACCGGTCTACGTCCTGTACGGAACGGAGACCTTCCTTGCCACAGAGTTTATCGCTCTGGCGCGCAGGGAAATGATCGACCCGAATTACGCGGATCTCAACGTTGGCGTCTACGATTGTACGGAAACGCCGCTCGGCGATATCCTTCAGGACGCGGAAACCCTCCCGTTTTTGGCAGATCATCGCCTTGTCGTTGCCAATCAGGCCTACTTTTTGACCGGGGCCAAGCCCGCCACCAAGGTGGAAGCAGACCCGGATGCACTGATAGCTTACCTGGAGAACCCGCCCTCGTACACCACTCTCTTGTTTCATATTGAAGCGGACAAGCTGGATGAAAGAAAAAAACTGGTAAAATTCCTGCAGCAAAAAGCAAGGGTACTTGCGTTTCAGCCGCTGCGCGACGCCGACTTGTACGCTTGGATCGAACGTCGGGCAGAAAAGTACGGGGGACATATCGGGCGTGCCCAGGCGATGAGGCTGACGGAACGGGTCGGGAGCGAGCTTCGTTTGCTGGACAAGGAGCTGGAAAAAATGGTGCTGTATGCGGGCGGAAATGGGGCCGCCATCACCGATGAGGTCATCGATCTGCTCGCCTCCCGAACGCTGGAACAGGACGTCTTTGCCTTGATTGAGCAAGTCGTGGCGGGTCGATTGGAGGAGTCGTTTCGCACGCTGTACGACTGCCTGAAAACGGGCGAAGAGCCGATTAAGCTGCTATCGCTCTTGGCGCGGCAATTTCGCCTGTTGCTGCAGGTGAAAATCTGGGCGCCGCGCGGTTACACCCAGCAGCAGCTGGGAGGGATGCTGAAAGTGCATCCCTACGCTGTGAAAAAAGCGATGGAGCAAGCGCGTCATTTCACCGAGGATTCCCTGAAGAGACTGTTGGCGATACTGGCAGAGGAAGATTACCGGATGAAATCGGGACAGGTGGACAAGCGGCTTGCGGTGGAGCTGTTCATGACTCGGGTACAGGAAGAGTTGCAGCGTTCAAAAACTCCTATACATCAAGCCGCAGGCAAAGCAAAAAACCCGTGAACACGTTTGTTCGCGGGTTTTCTCCTGTGGTGATGAAAGCTTAGGCTACAGGTGCTGTCAGCACGTTGAGCTTTTTCATCAAGCGGGATTTTTGACGGTTCGCTGCGTTTTTATGAATGAGACCTTTGGTAGCAGCCTTGTCCAGCTTTTTCACAGCCACCAGAAGAGTGGACTTCGCCAATTCTACGTCGTTGGCAGCAACGGCTTTCTCAAAGTTCTTCACTGCAGTGCGCAGATCGGACTTTTGGGAAGCGCGTTGAGCGCGGCGCTTTTCGATTTGCTTGGTGCGTTTGATCGCGGATTTAATATTTGGCATGTGTGTCACCTCCTTAAGACGGAAAGCCCCTATGGGCATGCAAGAAATACAACAAAACATATTCTAGCATGCGGATTACCCATTTGCAAGAAAGGATTCCGAATAAAATTGCCAGTTTCATGCAAGCTAGTAACAGGCATCACTGGAGAGAAGGGAGCATGCAGCCAATGGAACACAACATTGATCTATCCGGTTACTCCATTCGCACCGATTTGGCCGTGGAGGCGCATGAGCTGGCGCGGCAGCAGACGGGAAGCGAGATACCCGGTGTCGTGATTGAAACGGACGACGAGGAGCCGGGCATCAAGGTGACACGACTGAGCGTGGACAATGAAGAGGCGGGAAGACAGATCGGAAAACTTCCAGGCCGTTACGTCACCATTGAAGTGCCCAAACTGAGGGACAATGACACGAAAGTGGAGGAACAGGTAACAAAACGCCTGGCCAAAGAGCTGGCTCGCTTTTTACAGGAGCTGGGTATTACCGAGGAGAAAAAGGCGTTGATCGTCGGTCTGGGAAACTGGAATGTAACCCCGGACGCGCTTGGTCCCATGGTGGTGGAAAACCTTCTGGTGACGCGGCATCTTTTTCAACTGGCACCCGAATCGGTAGAAGACGGATATCGCGAGGTAAGCGCGCTTTCTCCCGGCGTGCTTGGCATTACCGGCATCGAAACGAGTGAGATTGTTTTCGGGGTCGTAGAAAAGAGCAAACCTGACTTTGTCATTTGCATCGATGCTTTGGCATCACGGGCCCTGCACCGGGTAAATACGACGATACAAATTTCCGATACGGGCATTCACCCCGGTTCCGGCGTAGGCAACAAGCGCAAGGCGATTGATGAAAAGACACTGGGCATTCCTGTTATCGCCATCGGCGTCCCCACTGTCGTTTTTGCCTCTACCATCGTCAACGATGCGATCACCTATCTGCTCGGACACTTCGGCCAATCCATGCAAGAGAGCAAGCGCGCATTCAACAAACTGGCGATAAGCAGCCTGCCGGAGCGCAAAGAGCCGTATACGGAAGAAGATTTGCCGGACATGGAAGCGCGCAAGACATTTATGGGGCTGGTTGGCTCGCTCCCGGAAGAGGAGAAGCGGCAGCTGATTCACGAGGTTCTGCGTCCGTTGGGACAGGATCTGGTCGTCACTCCCAAGGAAGTGGACGATTTCATCGAAGGGGTCTCCAACGTGATCGCAAGCGGTCTGAACAGCGCCCTGCACCGTGCGGTATCAACGGAAAACAGCGGAGCGTACACACACTGACCGGAACGATCAATAGGATTGAGAGAAAAAGTAGGGTTGCCGGTTCTATCTTCTCTATGAAGGACATAGGTATAAGCATAGACAAGCAGACAGGCGCTCCCGCTTCGGGGGCTCCCGCCATGCTGTCACACCGCTTTTCGCCGAAAGCCTGAGGAGGGATACAACATGGCAACCCTAATTCAACGCCAATTCGTACTGCTTTCGTTCGTCACTGCTTTTCTGTTCGTCGTCACCGGGTTTCTGGCGATCGGCGGCAACCGGATCATGATCGCATCGTCAACCATCCAACAAGCCACCTCCCATATATCCGGCCTGGTTCTCGTCAAGCTGATGGGACAGGAAATTCCTGCTCTCTCCGAGACGGTAAAGGCAACCAATGAACGGGAAACGAACAATTTTGCCAGTTTTATGTTTGAATTGGTCACCAGCATCCATCCGGGAGACCTGCGCAGTTTGTTGGGGCGGGAGTTGCCTGGGCTCCTTACGATCGACGACGCGAGATTTATCGTAGCCGGAAAAGACACCACGCTGGCTGACCTGTACGTCGAATACCCGGCGGCACCGCGCGAAGAAATCGAGGTTCCCCCGGCCGCTCAGCCGACGGACAACGAAACAGTCGAAGAAAATCCCAAGACCGATCCGGTGGCCAGGCCGACCACAAACGGAAAAAAAATTGTCTTTGTCTACCACACGCATAACCGAGAGTCGTGGTTGAGTGAAGCAAAATTAGAGCCGGAAACGAAATCAGTCAACCATGAGACGAGAAACATTACACTGGTAGGACGCCACCTTGCACAGGCTTTGAACGACAAGGGAATTGGCACCGAAGTCAATACCGACGACATTTACAGCAAGACGAAGTTCTGGCTTTCTTATGCGGAGTCGCTGAAGGTCGTGAAGGCAGCGACTGAGCGCAATCGCGAGATCCGTTACTTTTTTGACCTGCATCGGGACGACAAGCCGCGTGAGAGGACAACGATCACGATCAACGGAAAAAGTTATGCCCGTACCTTTTTCGTTATTGGCCTGAGGAACAAAAACCATGAAAAAAATACGCAGTTTGCCAAAGAATTGCATCAATTGCTGGAAAAAAAATATCCCGGTTTATCGCGCGGAATTACAGCCAAAAACGAAAAAAGTGGCAACGGCGAGTATAATCAATCCATTTCGCCGGGCAGCATGTTAATAGAAATTGGCGGCATTGAAAATACCCTGCAGGAATGCTACAACACGGCAGAAGCGTTGGCCGACGTGTTTGCGGAGTATTACTGGCAGGCTGAACGGGTAAACAAGCCGGAGTCCGCCAAACCGGCGATGAGGTGACGTGCGGATGAATGTAACGTTGAAAATGATGGGGTTTGTAGCGATTCTGCTCGTAGGGGTGGTGCTTGGCCTGCAGACGGCCGAACGGGGCATTCACAAGGTGAGCGGACTGCCGGAGCAACAGCCGCAAACCTTTTACATTAAAAAAATGGATAAGGGTCAGATGGAGATTGCGGTCATGGGCAAGCAGGTACAGGCCAACCCGCAGGAAATGGTAAATTACGTGAGCAAACTCGGTTTGTCCGTCGGTTCATACGTAAAAAGCGGGACCAAGACAGCAGTGGACTGGATCTCCCAAATGTTCCAACCGTAGGGAAAATTGTTTGTCAATCAATTAATGCGCTCAACTGTTTCACGAGAAAGTGGAAAGGCTTGCCCTTGCAAGTCTTTTCTTGCAGTTATGTAAAGTATCAATAATGCGAATTTATTATGTTGCCAAAAAATTTGGTTAATGGCATAATGTTCACAGTTAGTCCAATGTTCTTTATTAGCCGAACAGAATTTATCGGTAAGAGAGGTGCGCTACGTGTCACAGCCTGTTCTCGAGATAAAAAACCTACAAACGCACTTTTTTACGGATCGTGGACAAATCCCTGCAGTCGACGGCGTCACCATCAGTGTACGCAAAGGCGAAGTTCTCGGCATCGTAGGGGAGTCCGGATGCGGAAAAAGTGTAACCTCGCTTTCCGTTATGAGACTCGTCCCCAATCCTCCCGGCAAAATTGTGGGAGGCTCCATCAAATTTAAAGGGGAAGATCTGGTAACCAGCAGTGAAAAGCGGATGCGCCAAATTCGCGGCAACGAAATCGCCATGATTTTCCAGGAACCGATGACTTCGCTCAACCCTGTGTACACCATCGGCAACCAGATCGCCGAAGCGATTCGACTACATACGAAAGCAGATAAAAAAGAAGCTCGCCAACGCGCCATCGACATGTTGAAAAAGGTGGGCATAGCCCGAGCTGAATCGATCGTGGACGAATACCCCCATCAGCTATCCGGCGGGATGCGCCAGCGCGTCATGATCGCAATGGCGATGGCCTGTAACCCGGAGCTGCTGATCGCGGATGAGCCCACGACGGCTTTGGACGTGACCATCCAGGCCCAGATTCTTGACCTGATGCGTCAGTTGAACGAGGAATCAGGCACCGCCATCATGCTGATCACCCATGATCTGGGTGTCGTGGCAGAGATGTGTCATCGCGTTGTCGTGATGTATGCGGGCAACGTCGTGGAAGAAGGCGACGTCCGTACCATTCTGAAAGAGCCAAAACATCCGTACACGATCGGCTTGCTCCATTCCATCCCGAAACTGGAGGAAACAAAAGAACGGCTGTACTCCATCCCGGGCAACGTTCCCCTCCCTGGATCGCTGACAGTAGGCTGCCGTTTTGCGCCGCGCTGTGAGCACGCGACCGACAAGTGCCGGGCAGACGTGCCGGAACTGAAAGAAGTAGGAGAAAACCATTATTCCCGATGCTGGCTGAACGATTAGAACCCGAAAGGAGCATGCAGGTGGCAGAAGATTTACTCATCGTTAAAAATCTGAAAAAATACTATCCCATCACAGGCGGCGTTTTCGGGAAAGAGGTAGGCGTAGTAAAAGCTGTGGATGACGTTTCCTTTACCGTAAAACGAGGAGAAACCCTCGGACTGGTAGGGGAAAGCGGCTGCGGCAAATCGACGACTGGGCGCTCGCTCATGAGGCTGATCGAACCGACAGCGGGCGAAGTCGTGTTTGACGGAACGAACATAACATCCCTCAAACCGGAAGAGATGCGGAAAATGCGCCGCGACATGCAAATCGTGTTTCAGGATCCGTTTGCATCGTTGAATCCGCGCCACAATGTTGAGAAAATTTTGGAAGAACCGCTGATCGTTCACGGAATTGGCGACGCAGCCGAACGTAAACAGCGTGTGAGCGAGATGCTGGAAGTGGTAGGGCTGAGCAGCTATCATGCGCAGCGGTACCCGCACCAGTTCAGCGGCGGTCAGCGCCAGCGGATCGGGATCGCACGCGCCCTGATGCTGAATCCCAAACTGATCGTAGCAGACGAACCCGTTTCTGCTCTGGACGTATCCATCCAGTCACAGGTGCTAAACCTGATGCAGGATCTCCAGAAAAATCTGAGTCTGACCTACCTGTTCATCGCTCACGATTTGAGTGTCGTTCGGCACATCAGCGATCGCGTCGGCGTGATGTATCTGGGCCGCATCGTTGAGCTGACGACCAGTGAGCAGCTGTACCAAAATCCGCTCCACCCCTACACCAAGGCGCTTCTGTCCGCTGTACCCACACCGGATCCGGATGCGAAGCGAGAGCGTATCATCCTGCAGGGCGATTTGCCCAGCCCTGCCAATCCGCCAAGCGGCTGTACCTTCCATACCCGCTGTCCCCATGTGACAGATGAATGCCGCAGTGTCCGTCCACAGTTCCGTGACGTCGGCAGCGGACACTTCGTGGCGTGCCATCTATACAACGCGTGACTTCTTGCGCGCACATTAACAGGCTCTTGGGCCCCGCCCGGTGCACAATGGGACCCCGCTCGGCACCAGCGTAAGCTACAGCCGAGTGGGTGATTTAAAGGGGGGATGCGGCGGAACAGTGTTGTAAACAAAGATCCATGCAGAAGTAACTGGCTTTCCAAAGAAAAGCAAAGGGGGATTTTCATTCATGAAAAAGCGTTTTCTCTCCGTTGCGCTTACCAGCCTGGTTGCCCTTTCCATGGCGCTCGCAGGTTGCAGCGGCTCGCAACAAACACAACAACCGGCCAATCAGGGACAAACACAACAACCGCAAGCTCAACCCGCACAGCCAGCCCAAAGCGGTCCGAAGCAGTTGATCGTTGGCCGCGGCGGTGATTCCGTCGGTCTGGACCCGATCATGCAAACGGACGGCGAATCGTTCAAGGTTACCGAAAACGTTCTGGAAACGCTCGTTTTCTACGAAAAAGACAACACTAACGTCCTTCCTGGTCTGGCAGAGAGCTGGGAAATTTCTCCGGACGGTTTGACTTATACCTTCAAGCTCCGTCAAGGCGTGAAGTTCCATGACGGCACTGACTTCAACGCAGAGGCGGTAAAATGGAACTTCGAGCGCTGGATGGACAAAAACCATCCACAGCACAACAAAGAAGGGTACGAGTACTACAACGACATGTTCGGCGGCTACAAAGGCGACGAGACTCATGTGATCAAATCCGTCGACGTCGTGGATCCGAACACCGTCAAATTTACGCTGAACCGCCCGTTGGCGCCGTTCATCCAAAACCTCGGCATGTCCTGCTTCGCGATCTCTTCTCCAAAAGCAGTACAGGATATGGGGCCGGAGAAGTACAACGAGAACCCGGTCGGTACCGGTCCGTTCATCTTCAAGGAGTGGAAGCGCAACGACTCCATCACACTGGAAAAGAACCCGAACTACTGGCAAAAAGGCCTTCCGAAGCTGGACAAACTGGTGTTCAAGGTTATTCCTGAAAACACTGCCCGCCTGACTGCACTCACCTCCGGCGAAATCGACCTGATGGACGGTCTGAACCCGGATGATGCACAAACGGTTAAGGACAACCAAGACCTGCAGCTGATTCTGCGTCCTTCCATGAACATCGGCTTCGTAGGTTTCAACGTGGAGAAAAAACCGCTTGATAACCCGAAAGTACGTGAAGCACTCGCCTATGCGATCAACAAACCTGCCATCATCGAAGCGTTCTTCGCTGGTCTCGGTCAGCCTGCTGTCAACCCGATGCCTCCGTCCATCTGGGGTCATAACGGCAATATCAAAGACCGCGAGTACAACCTCGACAAAGCGAAGCAACTGCTTGCCGAAGCCGGACATCCGAATGGCTTCAAAATCAAGTTCTGGGCAATGCCGGTACCTCGTCCGTACATGCCGGACGGCGTGAAAATTGCCGAAGCCATCCAGCAAGACCTGAAAAAGATCGGTGTAGAAGCGGAAATCGTCACAATGGAATGGGCTACCTACCTCGAAAAGACGAAGGCGGGAGAACAAGAAATGTTCATGCTTGGTTGGACCGGTGACAACGGTGACCCGGACAACTTCCTGGCAACCCTGCTTGACAAGAACAACATCGGCGGAAACAACCGCACTCGTTGGGCAAACGAAGAAGCCCACAAGCTGCTGATGCAAGCCCAATCGGCAACAACGAAGGAAGAACGTGAGAAACTCTACCTGCAAGTACAAGAAATCATCTTTAAAGACGTGCCGATGGTTCCTCTCGCTCACTCCACTCCAGCTTTGGCTGCGAAGAAAAGCGTCCTGAACTACGTACCGCATCCGACCGGCTCTGAGAGCTTGGCGGAAGTAGACATCCAGCAATAAAAAACAACCATCATAGGGTAAGAGGAGAGACACACCTCTTCTTACCCTTTCCCTATGTATCCCCATACTTCTGAGGAAAGCGAGGAGATGGCATTGCTAGCCTACAGTATCCGAAGATTCCTTATGCTCATCCCCGTTCTACTGGGCATGTCCATCGTTGTATTTTCCATCATCCATGCCATCCCGGGCGATCCGGCTCTGACCATTCTTGGTGAAAAAGCAAGCCCCAAAGCAGTGGAAGAGTTGCGTCAAGCTCTAGGCTTGTACGATCCGTGGTACATTCAATACTTTGATTACATGAAACAGATCTTGTCGGGTGATCTTGGCAAATCGCTTCTTTCCGGCGCCAAGATTGAGCAAGAAATCGGCCCGTATTTGGCGGCAACTACCGAATTGACCATTGTCAGCATGCTCTTTGCTGTCATTATTGGCGTAAATGCAGGGATTCTATCTGCGTGGAAACAAAATTCCTGGTTTGACTACATGGCCATGTTGATTGCCTTGATTGGCGTTTCCATGCCGATCTTTTGGCTCGGTTTGATGGAGCAGTGGGTCTTTGCCCAAGAGTTGAAGTGGCTCCCATCAGTTGGACGTGACAATTCGCGTAATCCGGTCGAGGCCATTACGCACTTTTATATATTGGATACGATGCTGGCGGGACGCTGGGATCAGCTCCGTGAGGTCGTCGAGCATCTGATTTTGCCTGGAATTGCGCTCGGAACCATCCCGATGGCAATTATCGCCCGCATTACGCGTTCCAGCATGCTGGAAGTGATGCGCTCCGATTACATTCGCACTGCGCGAGCGAAAGGATTGGGACAATTTTTTGTCGTGTACAAGCATGCCTTGAAAAATGCATTTATTCCTGTCTTGACCATTATTGGATTACAAACGGGACTTCTCCTGGGAGGTGCCGTCCTGACGGAGACCATTTTCGGCTGGCCGGGCGTCGGACGCTACATCTACACGGCGATCGGCAACCGGGACTATCCTGTGATTCAATCGGGCATTCTCGTTATCGCTACCATCTTTGTCTTGATCAACCTGGTGGTCGACCTCCTGTATGCTTACGTCGATCCGCGCATCAAATATCGCTAAGGAGGGTTCAAAAGAATGGCAGACACACAAGTACAATCCATACCGTTGAAAAAAGCGGATGAACCGGTTTCCTCCCCTTGGCGCGACGCGTGGAAAATTCTTCGCAAAAACAAATTGGCGATGGTAGGTTTGGCCATCATCGTCGCATTCGTCCTCATTGCCATCTTTGCTCCGGCGATTGCCCCTTACAAGTACGACGAGGGGGAATTGGTGATGAAAAACAAGCCGCCGTCGGAAGAGCACTGGTTTGGCACCGACTACAACGGGCGTGATGTGTTTACCCGTGTCGTGTACGGTGCCCGCATTTCCCTGTGGGTGGGAACATTCTCCGTCATCGGATCGGTGGTGGCCGGTACGTTTCTCGGACTGTTGGCCGGATACTACGGAAGATGGATCGATATGCTGATCTCACGCGTGTTTGACATCATGCTGGCTTTTCCAAGCATTTTGCTGGCGATTGCAATCGTGGCCATTCTGGGACCTTCTCTGCAGAATGCTCTGTTGGCCATTTCCATTATCAACATACCGACGTTCGGTCGTCTGGTACGTTCCCGCGTACTTAGCCTCAAGGAAGAGGAGTACGTGATGGCAGCCAAGGCGATTGGGATGAAAGATTCGCGCATTCTCCTGCAGCACATTTTGCCAAACAGTCTGGCTCCCATCATCGTGACGGGAACCTTGGGGATCGCAACCGCGATCATTGAAGCAGCTGCGCTCGGCTTTCTCGGACTGGGGGCGCAGCCGCCGGAACCGGAATGGGGGAAAATGCTGGCTGACTCCCGCCAATACATTCAAAAAGCGCCATGGACCGTTATTTTTCCAGGATTGTCCATCATGCTGACGGTATTGGGCTTCAACCTGATCGGAGACGGACTGCGTGATGCCCTTGACCCGCGGATGAAAAACTAGCAGGATTTCCAAGAACCTTCGCTCGAACGAAGGTTTTTCTTGGTGTATAAGAATTTATAAATTTGGACATCCCATACAGCCGATAGAAAAGGGTTCGGGGCCCCGCCCGGTGAAGAAAGGGACCCCACTCGGCTCAGCGATAGCTAACGCCGAGTGGGTTGAGGATAGCGAATGCCGGGTGGGTTTTCTTATTTTCTTACACCGGTTCTGCCTGTTTCACCGACGCGCGCGCGAACTCCCTGCAGAGTTGGTTAAAACCGTCGGCTGCCTTGGTGATCACCTGATGCGAGACGTTCGGGACTGTACGCAGATCGGCGAACGGCAAATGGCTCGCCAAAAGCTTACCGTACGGATGCATTTTCTTGTCGTTGCGGCCGTACACGAGAAGCATCGGGACATGGATGTTTCGCAGGCGGCCGGTACAGTTGTAGTGGTGGCCGGCGATATAAATCTGCTGCAGTGTGTAAGCGTCCGTCCGTTTCGCGTGGGCGATCCAGCGTTCCTGCTCTTTTTTGTCGTCCAAATGGGAAGAAGCCGTAGAGCGCGCCAGAAAGGAAACGGCGCCCAGTGATGCCATGGCTTGGGCCATGTAAAAGCGGGAGTGCAGGTAGAGTTCGTTCACTTCCGAAAAACTGCTTGCCAAAATACCGCCGGCGATGTACTGGGGAAACTGGAGGCAGCACTCCAGTGCGACGGAGCCGCCCTGCGAGTATCCCAATACGATGAGCCGGTCAATCCCGAGGAGTTCGACGAGCGTTTTCAGATCGCGCGCGAGGTCAGCCATGTCGAACGGTTCTTTCGCCGGACTGCTGTCCCCGTGTCCGCGGAGGTCGGGTATGATCAGTTGAAACGAGTCGGAAAGGGGCGCCTGAAGGGAAAAGTTAACAGACCCGATTCCCGGCGCATGGATACACAACAGCGGAAGTCCTTCCCCGAACGATTGGTAAGACAGTGATCTGCCATCAGGCAATGTAAGTCGATTCAAGTGATTCACCCTCCGGTTTTAGTCTTATCCTCAGAGTTGATGAAATTGCATTCGACGCTTCTTTTTTTTCGGCTGTCGTGGTATTCTCCCTATAGAAACAGGAAGGTAAGGTGTGGAAACAATGAGCCAAGAACGTTTTCAACAGTTGCACGCGTTTATGGAAGAGCAGCAGCTTGATGCGGTATTGATCACGTCACCCAAGCATGTTTACTACATGACCGGCTTCTTTACCGATCCTCACGAGCGGTTCATGGGATTGATCGTTCCTGCGGCAGGGGAGCCGTCTTTACTCGTACCTGCTCTTGATCGGGATGCCGCTGCAGGTGCCTCCAGCGTAAGGCAGATTTTCACCCATACGGACACCCAAAACCCGTACGAAGTCCTGCAAAAAGCGCTCCCCGCAGGTGTAAAGCGTTTGGGCTTGGAAAAGCATTACGTCACCGTAGAACGTTACGAAGCGATTGCCGCGGCAGTAAACGCCGAGCAGTACGTGGATGTGGAGCAGCCGCTGCGCAGTATGCGTCTGGTCAAATCGCCGGACGAGATTGCCCGAATGAAGCGGGCCGTTCAAGTTGTGGAAGACGTGCTGCGGGAGGGCCTGAAAAAAGTCAAGGTCGGCGTGACGGAGATTGAAATCGTTGCGGAACTGGAATTCCAAATGAAACGTCTGGGCGCGGAAGGACCGTCTTTTTCCACGATGGTGCTGGCCGGGGAAAAGTCCGCTTTGCCGCACGGAAAACCGGGCGACCGCAAAATCCAAAACGGAGAGCTTCTGTTGTTTGACCTCGGTGTCTACGTCAACGGGTATGCATCGGATATTACCCGTACGTTTGCGGTCGGGGAAATCAACAGGCAGTTACAGGACATTTACGAAACGGTGCTCGCAGCCAATGAAGCGGCCATTGCCGCCGTTCGCCCCGGTGTTACGCTTGCCAGTCTGGATCGCGCCGCTCGTGACCTGATTTCAGGCAAAGGATATGGAGAGTACTTCATGCACCGGTTGGGACACGGATTGGGTATGGATGTCCACGAGTATCCATCCGTCCACGGGGAAAATCAGGAGATGCTTCGAACCGGTATGGTTTTTACAATTGAACCGGGGATTTACCTGCCTGGCGCAGGCGGTGTTCGCATTGAGGACGACGTGCTGGTGACGGAAACCGGTTGCGAAGTACTGACCCGGTTCCCCAAACAACTGACTGTAATTGGCTAACATAAGGGAAAACCTGAGACCATATATGTGTTTCAGGTTTTTTTCTGTCGATAAGAATTGATAAAATTGGACATCCCATACAGCCACTAGAGAAGTGTTCGGGGCCCCAGCCGACACCAGCGATCGCTTAAGTCGGCTGGGTTTTCTTAGTCATGGTAACAAAAACGGGTCTTCTGCATCTAACAAGGTGAATGAAAGGAAGGAGGGCGGACCATCGTGGAGGACAACAAGCTGCAGCCTACTGCAGAAGCGGAGTTTGAACAGATCATGCGAACGTATGGAACGCGGATCCTCCGTCTTGTCACCTTCTTTGTAAAAGATCGCGTTCTGGCCGAAGACATCACACAGGACGTATTTGTCAAGGTGTATCGAAACCTTCCCCAATTTCGCGGGGAAAGCCATATTCAGACGTGGATCTATCGGATCGCTGTCAATGAGTGCAAAGGGTACCTGCGCTCCTGGTCGTTTCGCAACATGTTCCCCCGTTCTCAGGTGGACACGGACGGGTTTGACTCAGTGGAACAGGTCGTGCTGGAGCATGCTGAGCGGGATCAGCTCGTGCAGGAGGTACTAAAGCTGCCAACCACGTATCGACAGGTTATCGCACTTCACTACTACGCAGACTTGCGGATCGAGGAAATAGCAAGAGTACTGGGAGTTACGGAAGGCACTGTCCGGACACGGCTGCACAGAGCCCGGCAGAAGTTGAAACAGAACTTGACAGCACAGGAGGGATTGGGATGGACGTAGATAAATCACTGCGGCAGTTGCGGGAGAGAGCCGACAGCACTCTGTTGCGCGACGTGGTTTTTTCGGTGGAGATGGAGCAAAAGATACTGTCCAAAATCAACAAGCAAAAAAAGCAGGGAGCCCTGTCTCCGATCCTGTATGCGGCGGCTTTTCTGATGATCGGGTTGGCTGTCTGGAAGTGGGTGCCGCTCGGAGAGGAGCATCGGCTTTCTAATCAACCGGAACGTTCTGAAACGATTCTGCCCGGTGCAGCCTGGAATCCGCCGGTTTTGTGGCAGCCTTCACCGGAACAGACGGGCACTTATGACAACAAACCGTTTCACTACTTCGGCGAGAAACCCGTTCGGATTATCACCGGCGAACTGTACGAGAAACAGACGCAAAAAGTGATGTGGCTGTTAAACGGCCCGTTTGCAGAGGAAGTCGAACTGGTAGCAATCAGCGCAGAAGGAAAGCGGGTAAATCTGGGCAAATGGCGCGTGGCGGATCCCCTCTATGACGCCGACGGACATTTTCCCTCCGGTATTGCCTTGCCGACCCCTGGGATTTGGAAGCTGCAAGTTCTCTCCAACGGAAAGTACATTGGACATGTATTTGTCGAGGTGAAACCGGGAGTCGCTCCCGCTAACCGGGATCTGGTGGAGCCGCTGATCATGGCCTACATCAAAACCCACGAGGCGTTCGCTTGGCTGGGCGAAGACCAGGACATCACGATAGATGTATTAGGTGTGGAAAGCCCGAATGCGGAAACGAAACGCGTCTACGCATGGGTGAAAGGATTGAGCAAGGATCCGCTCAGGTCGTCCGGCATCAGTGCTCCAGCTGCATTTGACATTTGGTATGACGGGAGTGAATACAAGGTGGTTGGCCACCGCATGCCGGAGGATGGAAACCGCTACTGGAGCAGCATACAGGAAATCTTTCCGGAGAATATCGTGCAGATGATCAAACATCGCAGTGGGGCAGAAAAATGAAGCCGATCTCTCCCCGCGGGCAGATCGGCTTTTCCGGTTTTATTTAGTATAGAAGAATTTATAACATTGGGACATCGAATACAGCCACAAGGAAAGGGTTCGGGGCCCCAGCCGACACCAGCGTTAGCTAAAGTCGGCTGGGTTTTCAAACAGCACGCCTTTCGGGTCGAAATAGGCATAGCCGTACGCATCCGCCGTCTCAATACGCAGCGACGCGTTCCTCAATGGCAGGATCGCCGCCGTTCTGTCCGGGTACTCCACCATTGTCGCCTGTTGGCCCAGCACTTTTTCCATGATTGCCGTATCCGCAGTCAGTGTGGTCGTCCGTAGGAAGGCCGCCTGAGGATAACCTGCGGGTGATTGCCGCGGCTTGCCGTATTGCACGAACCAAGGCAGGTGAGGATAGGTGCCGAGCATTTGGAACGAAACGACGTCACCGGCCGGGTCTGTCACTTCCTGAACAGGAGTGACCGCGACTGGATAGCCTTCTTCTTCCAGGATGTGTCTTACGCGTGCCAGGTCATCCGTCTCCACGATCATCGCGTAGTAACCATCGCCATTCTCCTGCAAGAAGCTGTGAAGCGCTTTGCCGCTTTCGGTGGAAACGGCGGCCGCCTCATCCTCGATGTACGTGACTTCCAGGAAGCCGCCACCGGGGAAGGGATAGATGCGGGTAGCCACACCCGGGAAGGACTGACCGGAGGCAGCGAGCGTCAAGCCTCGCTCCTGCTTAAGCGTCAGGGCAATCTCATCAGGGCGTTTGGTAGCGTATACAAGCCGGTCTAATTGAAACAAGACAATCTCTCCTAACCTATTGGCAATACTTTCTTTCTCCAATCTACCACAAGTGGGAAAAAGAGACGAGAGCCTATGCGCCCTTTTGTTGCTCCTCCTTTCATGCTTTGCTATAATAAGCGTTAGTGCATTTTTTTACGTTACGCGATCTGAGAGCGATTCTACGGATGGCGTGGGAGGGAACAACGTAACATGGATCGCCGTGAAAGACAGAAAAGAATACGTAATTTTTCCATCATCGCCCATATTGACCATGGGAAATCCACTCTTGCAGACCGCATTTTGGAGCTGACCGGCGCGCTTTCCGCACGCGAAATGGAAGCTCAGTTTCTAGATACGATGGAATTGGAGAAAGAGCGCGGCATTACCATTAAGCTCAATGCCGTTCGACTGAACTATAAAGCGGATGACGGCGAAGAGTACATTCTTCACCTGATCGATACCCCAGGTCACGTCGACTTTACCTACGAGGTGTCCCGCAGCTTGGCTGCTTGTGAAGGGGCTCTTCTGGTCGTGGACGCCGCTCAGGGTATCGAAGCGCAGACGCTTGCCAACGTTTATCTGGCACTCGACAACAACCTGGAAATCATCCCGGTCATCAACAAGATCGACCTTCCCAGCGCTGAACCGGAACGCGTGAAGCAGGAAGTAGAAGATGTCATCGGACTGGATGCGAGCGAGGCTTGCCTGGCTTCTGCGAAAGCGGGCATAGGCATCAAGGAAGTCCTGGAAGCGGTCGTGAAAAAAGTTCCGGCGCCGGAGGGTGACCCGGATGCGCCGCTTCAGGCATTGATCTTTGACTCCTACTTCGATCCCTATCGCGGGGTCATAGCCTCCGTGCGTATTGTCAACGGTACGCTGAAAAAGGGCATGAAGATCAAGATGATGGCGACCGGCAAGACGTTCGAGGTAACAGAAGTGGGTACGTCCACACCGCGCCAAACACCGGTTGACGAGCTGACCGTCGGTGATGTAGGGTATGTGGCCGCCTCCATTAAAACCGTCGGCGATACCCGGGTGGGTGACACCATTACGGACGCAAGCCGGCCGGCTTCCGAGCCTCTCCCCGGTTACCGCAAGATTAATCCGATGGTGTTCTGCGGTCTGTATCCGATTGATACCAGCGAGTACAACGACTTGCGCGATGCGCTGGAGAAGCTGCAGCTGAACGACGCTTCCCTGCAGTTTGAACCGGAGACGTCACAGGCGCTCGGGTTCGGTTTCCGTTGCGGTTTCCTGGGACTCTTGCACATGGAAATCATTCAGGAGCGCATTGAGCGAGAATTTAACATCGACTTGATTACGACCGCCCCAAGCGTAATTTACCGCATTACCAAAACAAACGGCGAAGTAATCGAGATCGATAACCCGTCCAAAATGCCGGAAGCCCAAAAGATCGAGCAAATTGAGGAGCCATACGTCACGGCAACGATCATGGTGCCGAAAGATTACGTGGGTGACGTGATGCAGCTGTGCCAGGGCAAGCGCGGCGATTTCCTCGACATGCAATACATGGGCGAAAACCGCGTCCAGCTGAAGTACGACATGCCGCTTTCCGAAATCGTTTACGACTTCTTTGATCTGCTGAAGTCCGGAACGAAGGGCTACGCTTCCTTTGACTACGAGTTGGCAGGTTACAAGCCGTCCAAGCTGGTAAAGATGGACATTCTCCTGAACGGCGAAGTGGTGGACGCGCTTTCCTTTATTGTTCACCGCGACAGTGCGTATGCGCGTGGCAAGGTAATCTGCGAAAAGCTGAAAGAACTCATCCCGCGTCAGCAGTTTGAGGTGCCCATACAGGCTGCGATCGGGAACAAGGTCGTCGCCCGCGAAACGATCAGCGCCATGCGCAAAAACGTTTTGGCCAAGTGCTACGGCGGGGACATCAGCCGCAAGCGCAAGCTGTTGGAAAAGCAGAAGGAAGGGAAAAAGCGCATGAAGGCCGTCGGTTCGGTAGAGGTGCCGCAAGAAGCGTTTATGGCCGTCCTTCGCATGGATGACAAGAAATAATACGCGTTTGACTGCAAGCGACCTGACTTTTTCGTCAGGTCGTTTTCCATCCGAATAAAGGAGGGGAGTGCTATGCCCCCACAATCGGTATACATTCACATACCGTTTTGCACGAACAAGTGCTATTACTGCGACTTCAACTCGTTTGTCACGAACAATCCGCAGCTGATCTGGGACTACCTGGAGGCCCTGAAGAAGGAAATGGCGCTTACCTTTGCGGCGAGACCGGTTGAGAAGGTTGAAACCATTTTCGTAGGCGGTGGAACCCCCACGTTTCTCGATCAGGAGCAGATGCGCTTTTTCCTGGAGACGGTACAGACCCAGCTGGGACCGTATTGGACCGGTGATCTCGAATTTACCATGGAAGCAAATCCGGGTACAACCGACCGGGAAAAGCTGTCCCTGATGCGTCAAATGGGCGTCAATCGGCTTAGTTTCGGCGTGCAGTCCTTTGACAATGCCCTGCTGAAGCGCCTGGGCCGCATCCACGATACGGATGACGTCTATCGCAGCATCGATAACGCGTTGGCGGTCGGGTTTGATAATCTCTCCATTGATTTGATGTTTGGTTTGCCCAATCAAACGGAGGAAATCTTTCAGGAAACGCTGGAAAAAGCGTTTCAACTGCCGACCACGCACTTCTCCGCCTACAGTCTGAAGGTGGAGGAAAACACGCTGTTCCATACGCTCTACCAAAAAGATCAGCTGCCGCTGCCGAGCGAGGAAGAGGAATTGGCCATGTATCTGATGCTGATTGAACAGATGGAACATCACGGGTATCCTCAGTATGAGATCAGCAACTTTGCCAAGCCGGGAAGGGAAAGCCGCCATAATAAAACCTACTGGCTTAACAATGAATACTATGGCCTTGGTGCGGGTGCTCACGGTTATGTGGATGGCCAGCGACATGTAAATGCAGGCCCGCTGCCTGTCTATCTGCAGATGTGCAAGAAAGGGCTGCCGCGGGTGGAACAGTTCGCAGTCACCCGTCAGGAGGCCATGGAAGAACAGATGATTCTCGGCCTGCGCCTGCGCGAGGGTGTCGACTTGAAGCGTTTCGCCCAGCGTTTCGGAACAACCGTTCAGCAGGAATTCGGCACCATCGTGGAGGAGGAGATCGCCAAAGGCATGCTGGAGGAAGAAGACGGCCATCTGAGATTGACCAGGCGGGCGCTGCCTCTGGGGAACGAAGTATTTGCCCGCTTCCTCAGGTAGTTCGAACTTCGCCTGCGAATGGGGGAAAACGTTGACAAATCCTTCATGTATTGATACTTTATTAATAGATTTAGCACTCGATAGGTTTGAGTGCTAACAAAGCAGGGAGGCAAAGAATAGCATGTTATCGGACCGTCAGCGACTGATTCTCAATGCGATTGTCGATAATTACATTCATTCGGCCGAACCTGTCGGCTCCCGTACGATTTCCAAACGGGAAGACATCGGCCTCAGTTCCGCCACGATCCGCAACGAGATGTCCGATCTGGAGGAACTGGGGTATCTGGAGCAGCCACACACGTCGGCGGGGCGCGTTCCTTCAACCAAGGGCTACCGCTTTTATGTCGACAACCTGATTCAGCCGCAAAAGCTGTCCGATCAGGAGCTGTCCAAACTAAAACAGCTGTTCGCAGAACGCATTCATCACTTTGAACAAGTGATTGAATACACCGCTCAAATCCTCTCCCACGTTACCAACTACACATCAATCGTGTTGGGACCGGAGATCTTTGAGCATCGTTTGAAGCACATTCAAATCGTTCCGTTGAACGAAACACAGGCGGTGGCCATTGTCGTTACCCACACCGGCCGCGTGGAAAACAAGCTGATCGATCTGCCGTTCGGGGTACATCCGGGGGAAATCGAAAAGCTGGTCAATATCCTGAACAGCAAGCTGACGGAAGTGCCGCTTTGGCAGCTGCGCCAGCGACTCTATCAGGAAATTGCCGGTGAGATGCGACGCCATGTGGAACAGTATGAAGACATGCTTCATGCGCTGGAGCAGTCGTTCGCCAAAGAAGAGTCCGACCGCGTCTTGCTTCGCGGTGTGACGAAAATCATGAACCAGCCGGAATTCCGCGACGTGGAAAAAGTGAAGGACATCCTCGAGCTGCTGGAGCAAAACGATCAGTTGATTCGCCTGGTGGGATCGCCAACCGACGGCTTGCAAATCCGCATCGGTCAGGAGAACGACGTGGACGCCATGAAGGAGTGCAGCATCATCACCACCTCGTATTACCTGGAGGGAAAACCTGTGGGTATGGTGGGGATTTTGGGTCCGACACGGATGGAGTACGGCAAGGTGATATCCGTTTTGAATTATTTGGCGGAAGGCTTGTCGCGAATGTTGACCGATCAATTTGAGAAAAAGTAAGAGTGGAGTGCTGACTTCGAATGTCGGCATCAGCGCCGAAGCGATAGTCGTAGGAGGTATGAACGTTGAGTGAAGAGAAAGTGACCGAAGCACAAGAAAGCGGCGAGGCCTTGGCTGAAGATGCGGCAGAAGCGCAAACCGATCAGGTTTCCGATGTAGACTGGCAGAAGGAAGCAGAGCATTGGAAAGCTCAAGCCGAGGAAAACCAGAACCGCATGATGCGGGCCCTGGCGGACATGGAAAACCTGAGACGGCGCGTGCGCAAGGAGCAGGAGGATCTGGCGAAATACGCTTCTCTGAGAGTAATCGAGGAACTCTTGCCCGTGCTGGACAATTTTGAGCGCGCGATGGCTGCCGACAAGGAGTCCATGACCGTAGACTCGCTTTTGCAAGGGGTCAACATGGTGTACCGCCAAATGGTTCAAGTCTTTGAAAAAGAAGGCTTGACTCCTATTCAGGCGGCAGGCCAGCCGTTTGATCCGAATATCCACCAGGCCGTGATGCAGGTGGAAGATCCAGGATACGAGTCGGGCGTCGTCGTGGAAGAACTGCAAAAAGGCTACCAGTTCAAAGACCGCGTCGTTCGGCCTGCCATGGTAAAAGTAAACGCTTAAGGCCATTCTAGATAGAGAAATTGAAGGAGGACATGTATCAATGAGTCGCGTTATTGGTATTGACTTAGGAACCACAAACTCTTGCGTAGCTGTGATGGAAGGCGGCGAGCCGGTCGTAATCCCCAATGCCGAAGGAAACCGCACCACCCCTTCCGTCGTTGCCTTTAAAAACGGCGAGCGCATCGTCGGAGAAGCGGCGAAGCGCCAAGCGATTACCAACCCGGACAACACAGTCATCTCCATTAAACGCTACATGGGTACCAACCATAAAACAACGCTCGAAGGCAAGGAATATACTCCGCAGGAGATTTCTGCCATGATTCTGCAAAAGCTGAAGGCGGACGCAGAGGCGTACCTGGGCGAACCAGTGACACAAGCCGTCATTACGGTTCCCGCATACTTTAACGACAGCCAGCGCCAGGCAACCAAAGACGCAGGTAAAATTGCCGGTTTGGAAGTTCTCCGTATTGTCAACGAGCCGACTGCGGCAGCTCTGGCGTACGGTATCGAAAAGACGGAAGACCAAACCGTTCTCGTGTACGACCTGGGCGGCGGTACCTTCGACGTTTCCATTCTGGAACTGTCCGAGGGCTTCTTTGAAGTAAAAGCCACCTCCGGCGACAACAAGCTGGGCGGTGACGACTTCGACCAGGTAATCATCGACTACCTCGTGAGCGAGTTCAAAAAAGAACACGGCATCGACCTGTCCAAAGACCGCATGGCGCTGCAGCGTTTGAAAGACGCGGCAGAAAAAGCGAAGAAAGACCTCTCCGGTGTATTGACCACAACCATTTCGCTGCCGTTTATCACCGCGGACGCGACCGGTCCAAAACACCTGGAAGTAAACCTGACTCGTGCAAAATTTGAAGAGCTGTCTGCTCATCTGGTAGAGCGCACCATGGGTCCAACCCGTCAAGCGCTGCAGGATGCCGGGCTGACACCAAACGACATTGACCGCGTAATTCTGGTGGGGGGTTCTACCCGTATCCCGGCGGTGCAGGAAGCGATCAAGAAGTTCATCGGCAAAGAGCCGCATAAAGGGGTAAACCCTGACGAGGTGGTAGCGCTTGGGGCAGCCGTTCAAGCGGGCGTACTTACCGGCGATGTGAAAGACGTCGTTCTGCTCGACGTAACGCCGCTCTCTCTCGGTATCGAAACCCTGGGCGGCGTGTTTACCAAGCTGATCGAACGCAATACGACCATCCCGACCAGCAAGTCTCAGGTATTCTCCACTGCGGCCGATAACCAGACTTCCGTAGAAATTCACGTGCTGCAAGGGGAGCGCCCGATGGCGGCGGACAACAAAACGCTGGGCCGCTTCACCCTGTCCGACATCCCGCCGGCGCCTCGCGGAATTCCGCAAATCGAGGTTACCTTTGACATCGACGCGAACGGTATCGTAAACGTGCGTGCGAAAGACCTCGGCACCGGCAAGGAGCAGCGCATCACCATCACCTCCAATTCCGGCCTCACAGACGAAGAGATCGAGCGCATGGTGAAGGAAGCGGAGCTGAACGCAGAAGCGGACAAGAAGCGCAAGGAAGAAGTGGAAATCCGCAACGAAGCAGACCAGCTTGTCTTTACGACCGAAAAGACGCTGAAAGAAGTGGAAGGCAAAGTCGACCAGGCTGAAATCGACAAGGCCAACGAGGCGAAAGAAAAAGTGAAAAAAGCACTCGAAGGTGGAAACATCGACGAGATCAAGGCTGCGAAAGACGAGCTTTCCCAGGTCATTCAGCAAATTTCCGTCAAGCTTTACGAGCAGGCGGCACAAGCTGCTCAGTCCGCTCAAGGCGCTGCTGGCGGTGCCGACGAGCAGCCCAAGAAAGACAACGTAGTGGACGCAGACTACGAAATCGTTGACGATAAGAAGTAAGGAAAACTCATTTGAACAAGAAACGGGAAAAGTCAAAGTCACGAAAGAGCTGACTTTGACTTTTTTTGGGTGGGTTTTCTTCAAGTCATGCACATGCTATGATAACAGTTGATTGTCTTCGTTACGGGAGTGATTAAGGAGATGAAACGGGATTATTATGAGGTCCTGGGACTGGGCAAGGATGCGAGCGCCGAAGATATCAAGAAGGCGTATCGCAAGCTCGCCCGTCAGTACCACCCCGATGTGAATAAAGCGGCGGATGCGGAAGAGAAGTTCAAGGAAGTCAAAGAGGCGTATGACGTTCTCTCCGATCCGCAGAAAAGAGCAAACTACGACCGCTTCGGACACCAGGATCCGAATCAGGGCTTTGGCGGCGGCGGGTTTGACGCGTCCGGAATGGGTGGTTTTGGCGACATTTTTGACATGTTTTTCGGGGGCGGCAGACGGGCGAATCCAAATGCGCCGCGAAAAGGCGCCGATCTGCAGTTCGGCCTGAGCATCGAGTTTACCGAAGCCATCTTTGGGAAAGAAACCGACGTGGAAATTCCCAAGGAAGCGGAGTGCGACACCTGCCACGGTACCGGTGCAAAGCCTGGATCCGCCGTGGAAACCTGTAAGACGTGTAACGGCACTGGACAGCAGGAAGTGGTGGCCAACACGCCGTTTGGCCGCATCGTAAACCGCCGTGTTTGCACGACCTGTGAGGGCAAAGGGAAAGTGGTGAAAGAGAAGTGCCCAAGCTGCCGCGGAGCCGGCCGGGTAAAAGTGCGACGCAAGATCCACCTCAATATTCCGGCGGGTGTCGACGACGGGGCACAGCTGCGTGTGCCGGGCGAAGGGGAGCCGGGAGTGAACGGAGGCCCTGCAGGCGACCTGTACGTCGTTCTGCGGGTAAAACCGCACGAGTTTTTTGAACGTGAAGGAAATGATATATACTGTGAAGTGCCGATTACCTTTGCCCAGGCGGCACTGGGTGACGAGATCGAAATTCCCACAGTAGACGGTCGTGTGAAGCTGAAAGTTCCGGCGGGTACACAAACGGAGACGTATTTCCGTCTGCGGGGCAAGGGAGTGCCGTACCTGCGAGGCAACGGCAGGGGAGATCAGCATGTAAAAGTGCGGGTAGTTACCCCGACAAAGCTGACCGAACGGCAAAAGGAATTGTTGAAGGAATTTGCCGGTTGGACCGAGGGGTCTACCGGACACACTGCGGCAGATGAAAGCTTTTTTGAAAAAATGAAGCGCGCCTTCCGCGGAGATTGAATGGTTTCCATCTGGGGATAATTTTGCAGGGAGTTGGTAGGTATCATGAACTGGTCAGAAATTAGTATCCATACAACAGCGGAAGCGGTGGACGCGGTATCCAATATCTTGTATGAAATGGGTGCAAACGGTGTCGTCATCGAGGACCCGGAGGTTCTTCATCGCAACTGGGATACACCCTATGGTGAGATCTACCAGCTCTCTCCCGACGATTTTCCGACGGAGGGCGTCTTCGTCAAGGCGTATCTGCCTGCAGACAGCGCGAGCTTGAGCAGCCTGCTCGAGGAACTGAAGGAGCAGCTGCACGTGCTGACGTCTTACGGACTGGATGTAGGCAAGGGAACGGTTGCCGTAAACGATGTGCACGAAGACGAATGGGCCCACGCCTGGAAAAAATATTATAAGCCGGTCTACGTATCAGAGCGGATCACCATCAAGCCGGTCTGGGAAGAGTACACGCCGAAGTCTGCCGACGAAATCATTATCGAGATGGATCCGGGAATGGCGTTCGGAACAGGCACCCATCCTACTACCATCCTGTGTCTGCGCGCCCTGGAAAAGTACCTCCAGCCTGGGGATCGGGTGTACGATGTCGGTACGGGAACGGCTATATTAAGTATTGCGGCCGTAAAGCTGGGTGCTTCTCACGTGTTGGCGATGGACCTGGACGAGGTAGCGGTTCGTTCGGCGCAGGCCAATACCGAGTTGAATCAGGTGAGTGAGCGGATCATCGTGAAACAGAACAATCTGTTGGACGGCATAGAGGAACAGGTGGAAGTGGTTGTCGCCAATATTTTGGCGGAAGTGATCGTTCGTTTTACCGACGACGTCCATCGCGTACTCAGACCAGACGGCGTGTTTATCGCCTCCGGTATTATTCAAGCGCGGGAAGCAGACGTAAAGATCGCCATGGCCAAATCCGGCCTGGAGGTCATAGAAACAGTTACCATTGATGATTGGGTAGCAATTGTAGCAAAAAAAAGGTAGAATAGTGAGGTTAGCTGGATGCAAAGATATTTCGTCGAGCCTCACCGCCTGTCGGAGCAGAGTGTAACCATCGTCGGAGATGACGTACATCACATCGTCAATGTGATGCGGTCTTCCATCGGCGACGAGATCCTCGTGGCCGACGGTCAGGGACGGGTGGCACGCGTTCGCCTGGCCTCGTTTGAAGGAAAACAGGTTCATGCAGAGGTCGTGGAGTTCATTCGTGAAAACAGTGAGTTGCCAGTTCGCGTCACCATCGGCCAAGGTCTTCCGAAGGGTGAAAAAATGGAGTGGATTCTGCAAAAGGGAACGGAGCTGGGGGCGTTCGCCTTTTTTCCGTTTTCTTCGGAGCGCACTATCGTCAGACTGGATGCGAAGAAAGAGGCGAAGAAGCTGGAGCGCTGGCGCAAGATTGTGAAGGAGGCGGCTGAGCAATCTCACCGTGCCGTACTGCCTGAAATTCTTCCGCCCGTGTCGTTTAAACAGGCGGCAGCTGCAGCTGATTCGTACACGCAATGTGTCGTCGCCTATGAAAAAGAGGGGAGCCGCACACTGCATGACGTGCTGGAATCTCTGACGGAAGGTGACTCCCTGCTGGTTCTGGTCGGTCCCGAAGGAGGCTTTTCTGCCGAAGAGATTGCACTGGCCGAGTCGGCAGGCATTCGACCGGTTACGCTGGGGCCGCGCATCCTGCGAACAGAGACGGCCAGCCAATACGTACTGGCTGCGGTCTCCTATCATTTTGAACGAATTCATTCTTGATGGAGATAGATATCCATGATTCGGCGCAGTATCGCCACTAGGAAGCCCCCATGCGGGGACCTGGGTGTGGCTTCGCAAATGCAGATGATTCGGCGCAGTATCGCCACTAGGAAGGAGGATGAGCAATGTCAACGGTTGCTTTCCACACATTGGGTTGCAAAGTAAACAGTTATGAAACGGAAGCGATCTGGCAGTTGTTCAAATCAAACGGCTACGAGCGGGTGGACTTTGAACAGGACGACGCCGACGTGTACGTTATCAATACATGCACGGTTACCAACACCGGGGACAAGAAAAGCCGCCAGGTGATCCGCCGTGCGATTCGCCGGAACCCGGACGCGATTGTCGCGGTAACCGGCTGTTACGCGCAAACCTCTCCGAAAGAGATTGCTGACATTCCCGGTGTCGACATCGTTGTGGGTACCCAGGGACGGGAAAAGTTGATCGAATACGTCGAGCAAATCCGCCAGGAGCGCCGGCCGATCAATGCGGTCGGCAACATCATGAAAGCGCGCGAATTTGAAGAGCTGGACGTACCGAACTTTACCGACCGTACGCGTGCATCCTTGAAAATCCAGGAAGGCTGCAACAACTTCTGCACCTTCTGCATTATTCCCTGGGCGCGCGGCCTGATGCGCTCGCGCAAACCGGAGAGCGTGATCGCACAGGCGAAAAAACTGGTTGAAGCCGGTTATAAGGAAATCGTGCTGACCGGTATCCACACCGGCGGGTATGGAGAAGACCTGGAGGATTACAACCTTGCCAAGCTGCTGGTTGACCTGCACCAGGTAGACGGACTGAAGCGAATCCGCATCAGCTCCATTGAAGCGAGCCAAATCACCGATGAAGTGATTGAGGTCATGAACAACTCGGACCGGGTTTGCCGCCACCTGCACGTTCCGCTGCAAGCGGGTGACGACGAGGTGTTGAAGCGCATGCGCCGCAAGTACACCACTGCGGAGTTTTACGAAAAAATGGTCAAGGTGCGCGAGGCGCTTCCGGGAGTTGCCCTGACTACGGACGTCATCGTCGGTTTCCCTGGCGAGACGGACGAGCAGTTCCAAAACGGCTACGATTTCATCAAGAAAATCGAATTTGCCGAGTTGCACGTCTTCCCGTACTCGATGCGCACCGGCACGCCGGCCGCTCGCATGATGGATCAGATTCCGGAAGAAGTGAAGCATGAACGCGTAGCCAAACTGCTTGAGCTGAACCAGGAGCTTACCCTCTCCTATGCCAAAAAGTTCGTGGGTGACGTGCTGGAAGTGATTCCGGAGCGTCCGTACAAGGAAGATCCGGCCAGCGGCCTTTTGATGGGCTACTCCGACAACTACCTGAACATGGTTTTCCCAGGCAATGAAGACATGATCGGAAAGGTCTGCAAGGTTCGTCTCGATGAGGCGGGCTCCGAGTATTGCAAAGGGACCTTTGTCCGCGTGCTGGATGACGTGAAAATTCCTGTGCTTGAGGAACAGGCGATATGAAGGAAATCTCGGCAGGAGGCGTCGTCTATCAGTTCCAGGACGGTCAGCTGTTGCTCCTGATGATTGAGGACCGCTACGGAAAGGTTACGCTGGCCAAGGGAAAACAGGAACCCGGGGAGACCATCGAAGAGACCGCCCTGCGTGAAGTGCTGGAGGAAACCGGAGTAGGCGGAAGACTCGTGGAAAAACTGGAAACCGTTTATTATGAATACAATCACCCGGTAACCGGAGAAAAAGTAAAGAAAGAGGTCCACTACTATCTGGTGGAAGCGTACACGACAGAAATCACTGTGCAGCTTGAGGAGATTAACGCGGTTCGTTGGTGCACACCGGAGGAAGCGTGGATGATGCAGCAGCAAAAGGGCTACAAGAACAACGAAATCGTTCTGAAGAAAGCTCTCACTTATTTTAAAATTGAGGTGTAGTTCGTGAAGCTGAACAAGTATATCGACCACACATTGTTAAAACCGGAAACAACAGCAGACATGATCGACAAATTGTGCGCTGAGGCAAAACAGTACGATTTTGCCTCCGTCTGCGTCAATCCTGTTTGGGTGAAGCGCAGCGCGGAACTGCTGAAGGGAACCGACGTGAAGGTGTGCACCGTCATCGGCTTCCCGCTGGGAGCAAACACCCCTGCCGTGAAAGCGGCGGAAACCCGCGACGCCATCGCAAACGGTGCAACCGAAGTGGACATGGTGATCAACGTGGGGGCGCTCAAGTCGGGTGATCTGGAACTCGTGAAGCAGGACATTGCGGCTGTCGTGGAAGCGGCAGGCGGCGTTCTGGTGAAAGTGATTCTGGAAACGGGTCTTTTGACGGAAGAAGAAAAAGTAACGGCTTGCAAGCTGTCTGTCGAAGCAGGAGCCGACTACGTAAAAACCTCTACCGGCTTCGGACCGGGTGGCGCGACTGTGGAAGACATCGCGCTGATGCGTAAGACGGTAGGTCCGAATATCGGTGTGAAAGCATCTGGCGGCGTCCGTGATCGCGCCAGCGCTCTGGCAATGATAGAAGCGGGAGCGAGTCGGATCGGGGCAAGCGCAGGTATCGCGATTGTCTCTGGTGAGGAAGCGGTTGGCGGCGGTTACTAAGCGAAGCATGGGAAAAGCCTGACCATTGAATGGGTCGGGCTTTTGCTTATATCCATGAATGCCGGGGGGAGACGGATGAAAGGGCTACTCGTGTTGTTGGCGTTTTTTGGGCTGGGGACATTGGGCAGCAAGTGGCTGCACATCCCGCTGCCAGGCAATCTTCTCGGCATGCTTATGCTCACTGTCTGTCTGTGTGCGGGATGGATCAAGCTGGAGACAGTGGAGAGAGCCAGCTCGTTTTTGATGAAGCACATGATGCTGTTTTTCGTGCCGATCCTGGTTGGCGTGGCGCAGCACCTCCAGCTTATCAGACAGGATCTCTGGCCAATCCTGCTTTCGCTGGTGCTGGGACCCATACTGGTGATGCTCATTTCCGGAACAGTGGTACAGCAGTACGTAAACAGACAAAAACGCAAAGCGGAAAATCAATCGTTGGAAAGGAGAGCGCTCTGATGGTTAGCCAGTTGTGTGCCATAGCCGCGACGCTGCTGGGATATTGGGGAGCGATCCGAGCAGCTGAGCGTATTCGGAGTATCCATCCGCTGATCATGGCTACGGCAGCCGTTTGGCTGATCTGGTGGCTGGCAGGCGGGGACTGGGAGGCGTACCGGGCCGGCGGAGAGTGGATTTCCTTCTGGTTGGGCCCGGCTACTGTTGCGCTCGCCGTTCCCCTGGCCAAACAGATGGATCAGCTTCTGCGCATGTGGCGCGGGGTGCTGCTGGGTGTGGCAGCAGGCTGTGCGGTTTCCATCCTTTCCGTGTTTGCCGTGGGAGCCCTGCTCGGATCGAATCATCTGCTTTTGGTAAGCATGCTGTCCAAATCCGTCACGACCCCGATCTCCGTTGAACTGACGAAAACGATTGGCGGAGTGCCGGAGCTCGCCGCCTTTTTTACCGCCGCGACAGGCATGATCGGGATGATCATGGCACGGCCGCTTTTGCAGCTTGCAAACGTGCGGGACGAATGGGCGATCGGCATTGCTGTCGGAACCAGCTCTCACGCAATCGGGACTGCCAGCCTCCATCGGATCTCTCCAGTCCAGACGGCAGCTTCCAGCGTGGCCATGATCATCGCCGGAGTAGTGACGTCCATTTATCTGATGCCGTTAGCCCAGTAATGCATTACGCGCTTCGTCTGTCCGGGATCAACCATTGGATAACGGCTGCAATTTGGCGGGTAAACGGCAGTGCGGCAAGTGAACAAACCAGATTAAAAATCGTTTGCGCGTGGGCAATCCGCATGGACGGGCTCTCCGTTAAAAAAGCGCTGACGCTGGCAAGGGCAGAGAGAAACGGCAGGAACAACAGGGCCCCCGCAACGTTGAACAGGGTGTGACACCAGGCCACCTGCCGGGATGCGGCATTGGTACCGATGCTGGCGATCAGCGCAGTAAAGCAAGTCCCGATGTTGGCTCCGAGAACGATCGCCAACGCTGTTTCCATGGACAAGACCTGGTGACTCATCAGTCCCATCGTAATGGCGGTTGTAGCCGAGCTGCTGTGAATCATCGCGGTAAAGACGGTTCCCGTGATCAAACCGATCCAGACGGAATGGCTGCTCTCCAAAAACAGGGTGCGAAACGTCTCCGACTGTTCCAGGGGTTTGGCGATCACCTGCATGGTGTCAATCCCGAGAAAGATCAAGCCAAAGCCGGCCACGATCAGGCCGATGGAGCGGATTGGCCGCCTTGGCTGCAGCCAGAAGGCTACCCCCACCAGCAGCATCGGTACGGCAAATGCCTCCAGAGAGAGAGCAATCAGTTCGGTCGTCACCGTTGTTCCTACATTGGTTCCAAGGATGATTCCGACCGTCTGAGCAAAACCGATCAGTCCGGCATGCGTTAAGCCGATGGTTAGCACGGTTACGGCCGTGGAGCTTTGCAGGGCAAAGGTTGAAACCAGCCCCACCAGAAAACTGTGCACAGGCGTGCGGGTAAACCGGTAGAGGAGCTCGGCCATTTTTTGACCGGCCAAGTTTTGAAAACCCGCCCGCATCGCATACATACCGAGCAAGAAATAACTGAGACCGAGGGAAAAAGGGACGAGGATAGCGAGAAACACGACAGCGAATCCTCCTTACGTTCCACGTTACTATACGCTATGCCATAAGGAAGACAAGCATGACAAGGAGGTTCATGACCATTGGCAAAAGTCATTTTGCACAAACATCGAAAAAAACGGCTGGAAGCGGGGCACCCGTGGATTTTTCAGTCTGAAGTAATGGAGATTCAAGGAGAATATCAGCCTGGCGAGATCGTCGAGGTGGTCAATCATCAAGGACACTTTCTCGCCAAGGGCTACATCAACCCCGCCTCGCAAATGATCGTGCGAATCCTCTCCTACGATCCGAAGGAAGAAATCGACGAATCGTTTTTTGTTCGTCGCATACGAGAAGCGGCCGAATTTCGCACCCGTTTTGTAGAGAATCCGCGGGCATGCCGGGTCATTTACGGGGAAGCGGACTTCCTTCCCGGTCTGATCGTTGACCGCTACGGCGATATCCTCGTAGCCCAAATCCTTTCACTGGGGATGGAAGAGCGGCGCGATTTGATTCGCGACGCGCTGGTGAAAGTGTTTCAGCCTGCGGGCATCTATCTGCGAAACGACGTGCCCGTTCGCGAACTGGAGGGGCTCGAGCAGACCAAAGAGGTGCTCTACGGCGAATGTCCGCGTGAGGTTACTATCGAAGAAAACGGCTTGAAGTACATCGTTGACATCGTGGAAGGCCAAAAGACCGGCTTTTTCTACGACCAGCGGGAAAACCGGGCGGCCATCGCTCCCTTGATGAAAGGGTGGGGGGAAAAGCACGGCATTACCCTTAAACAGGTGGAAGTTGACGGAGAAACGGTTGTGAAGCCGGTCGACCGACGGGGCAGGATTGTGAAAAATCCGTTCTGGGACGGGGCGGAAGTGCTGGAGTGTTTTACCCATACCGGCTCATTTACGCTAAACGCATGCAAGCACGGAGCGAAGAAAGTGACGGCTCTGGACATCTCCGAGCACGCGATCGAGACGGCGAAGAAGAACATTACCCTGAACGGCTTTTTGCACCGGGTGGAATTCGTTGTAGCCAACGCCTTTGACTACCTGCGTGAATGTGTGGAGGCAGGCCGTTCCTGGGATGTCGTCATTCTCGACCCGCCCGCTTTTGCCAAATCGCGAGGAGCCGTCAAGGGGGCCTGCCGCGGGTACAAGGACATCAACCTGAATGGCATGAAGCTGGTGCGCCCGGGCGGCTATCTGGTTACCGCCTCCTGCTCCTACCACATGTCCCCGGAGTTGTTCCTGGAGACGATTCAGGATGCAGCGATGGATGCGAAGAAAATTTTGCGATTGATCGAGTGGCGCGGAGCGGGCAAAGACCACCCGCAAATCAGCGGAGCGGAGGAAGCGCACTACCTCAAGTTTGCAATCTTTGAAGTGAGAGACCGCCGTTAGGAATTGGCAGGCGAGCGACATGTTGCCCATCCGCGACATGTCGCTTTTTTTGTGTCCCTTTTCTGTACAGGTTGTGCGACAGTACGTGAAAGGGAATGCTGGTCCAACCATGCTGCTGCCATTGGCATGTTCCTTGCACTATTTTTGCATCAAAATGAAAACGCTTGCAAAAAGGAGGCTGGATCACGTGAACAAACGATGGAGTGCCATGCTGGTGACAACCGCACTTCTCTTCCCTCTGGCAGCAGGGGGCTTTTCCGAAGCACATGCCGCTACTTCACCGGTTATTCCCGGGGCTCACAGCGTTACCGTCACCAAGTTTGACGGCAAAAACGACAACTGGTTGACCACCCTGAACCCGGCGCAGTTTACTGCGGCCACGTTGTTCGGAAACATCGGTTTGGCACCGGTAGCCTGGGGGGGCTGGGAAGAGATGTACGATCCGGCCCAGGTCGCCGGTACACAGGTAAACGGCATGTTTGAGGATGCCAAATTTGTCATCCGCGTCCCGGAAGACTGGAACGGCAAGCTGGTTGTTTCGGGAATCCCGGCGACACGCAATGAAACAGCCACCGACTTGCTGTTCAGCGATTACGTGCTGTCAAAAGGGTATGCTTTCGCTGCGATCGACAAGGGCACGCAGGGGGAAATCGATCCGAGCGATCCGTTGGCCAAGGTTAAAAATGCGCTGGCCGGTAAAGACGATTCACTGACGGAGTGGAATATGCGCTTCCGCCAGATTACCAAAGCGGCCCAGGCCTATCTCGCGACCCATTACCAAAACATGCTGATCGATGATGATGACGACGACAATCCGGCGAGCAGGCTCGTATCGAAAAAGCATCCCGTCCCTACATACGCGATCGGCATCTCCAACGGAGGATACGTCGTGCGTTACGCCCTGGAAAACGACGATCCAAAGAAGACAAAGGAACCGGCTCTGTTCGACGGAGGGGTAGACTGGGAGGGTGTGCTGTGGCGAGCTGACCAGCCTAATTTGATTACCACCCTGACCGATGTGGTGAACCATGCGGAAGCAGCGATTTTCGGCAGGGGTGACGAGCAGGAAAAAGCGCAGCAAGCGTTGTATGATGCCGGTGTCCCGAAGGGCTCGGAAAAGATGTGGGCCTACCATGACCAGATCTACTGGTTTGTCTCGCTGAACATCTACCGGGATGAATTTGACCCGAAAGCGCCGAAACGGCTGGACTGGCAAGATTATCTGAAGTTCAACGCGGACGGAACACGGGATCGCTCCCATGACGATATCTTTGAAAAATACGATTTTACCAAGCGGCCCGGCAAGGTGAAAAAGAAAGTGGAGAAGATTCAGAATACGGGCAAGATCAATGTGCCGCTCATCTCCGTGCACGGCAGCTGGGATGCGTTGATCTTCCCCGAAGTTCACGGAACCGCGTATCAGAAGCTGGTGAAAAAAGCGGGCAAAGCGGATCTTCACCGTCTCTACATGGTGGAAAAAGGGAACCATGTCGACAGTCTGGTCTGGAGCAAATCCGACCCTGACAAAGAAATGCAGCCCCTCCTGCCTTACGTGCACCAGAGCTTTGACCTGTTGGTGAAGTGGGTGGAAGAAGGGGAGGAAGCGCCAAAGAGTAAAACCATCCCGGTGCCAGAGGATTCCACCAAGGTGATCGACATTGAAACCGGAGACGAAATCGAGCCGTATTAAGCGCGAAAAACCGCTGTTTCCAAAGGAGATAGCGGTTTTTCTTTTGTTTTTACTCAAAGTCTGCTAGAATGAATTGTCTGGGCATGCGCATGCCGGCCCGGAAAAAGCGGAAAAATGTGCGGTAGTACACATAAAAGGAGCTATAATGAATTGAAGACATTTTACGAGTTAGGACTGCATTACAATATCGTGAGAGCCATTGCGGACATGGGATTTGAAGAGGCCACCCCGATTCAGGAGCAGGTCATTCCGGTTGCGAAGACCGGGAGCGACCTGATCGGGCAAGCTCAGACAGGGACGGGAAAGACTGCTGCGTTTTCCATTCCCCTCTTGGAAAAGATAGATCCTGCATCAGATAAAATTCAAGGATTGGTACTGGCGCCGACACGGGAGCTGGCCATCCAGGTTGCCGAAGAAATCGCCCGTTTGGGAACTCACACGGGTGTTCGCACTCTTCCCATCTACGGCGGGCAGGATATTCAGCGGCAAATCCGCGCTCTGAAAAACCGTCCGCATATTATCATTGCAACGCCGGGACGGCTGATCGACCACATGGAACGGCGCACCATCCGTCTGTCCGACGTGCATACGGTTGTGCTGGACGAAGCAGATGAAATGCTGAACATGGGTTTTCTGGAGGAAATCCAAAAGATCCTGGCCGGCGTGCCGGAAGAGCGTCAGACCATGCTCTTCTCTGCAACCATGCCCCCTCAGATTCGCAAGCTGGCTGATCAGTTCCTGAAGAACCCTGTACACATCTCCGTCATGCCGAAATCCGTACAGTCCCCGCAGATCGAGCAATTCTACATTGAGGTGCCGGAGCGGCAGAAGTTCGATACGCTTTGTCGTCTGGTGGACATGGAAACCCCGGAGTTGGGCGTTGTCTTCGGTCGCACGAAGCGCCGCGTTGACGAGCTGGCCAGCGGGCTGCAAAAGCGCGGCTATCTGGCGGAAGGCCTGCACGGCGACTTGTCCCAGAACCAGCGTGACCAGGTGATGCGCAAGTTCCGCGAAGGGCAGATTGAGCTGTTGGTGGCCACCGACGTGGCAGCCCGCGGGATTGATGTGTCCAACGTAACGCACGTGTACAATTTCGATGTTCCGCAGGATCCCGAAAGCTACGTTCACCGCATCGGTCGTACCGGTCGAGCCGGACGGGAGGGTGTTGCCATCACACTGGTGACCCCGCGTGAGACGGACCACCTGCATTTTATTGAGAAGGTCAACAAACTGCGCATCAAGAAGCGGCCGGTTCCGACATCGGCCGAAGCCCTCACAGGTCAGCTTCAGGCTACCGTGGAAAAGCTTACCGACACGATGGAGACAGGGCAGCTGGATGCCTATCTCCACGTAGCCAACGACCTTCTGGACAATCACGATTCCAGCCGTCTGGTTGCGGCAGCGTTGAAGCTGTTGACACGCGAGACAAGCGATATCACCGTAGAACTTACCCCGGAAAAACCGCTTCGCACGAAAAAAGTGCACCAGGGGGATGGAAAGGGCAATCGATTTGGCTCCAAAGGCCGACGGGACGGCAAAGAGGGGTTTCGCGACGGACGCCGCGGAGGGCGCGGCGAGTTTCGCGGTGAGTTCCGCGGGGAGAAAAAGCGGAAGCAGCCGGTTGACAAAGATCGGTTTGTACGTCAATAAAAACAATGAGACCTCGTTGGGATTGCCCGACGAGGTTTATTCGATGCATTTTCCTATACAGTAATTTGAAAAGGGTTCGGGGCCCCGCCCGGCGAGAAAAGGGATCCCACTCGGCTCAGCGATAGCTACCGCCGAGTGGGGTGAGAATAGCTAATGCCGGGTGGGTTTTCTTATCGTGTAGGAAAGTTTAAGGGCTTCACCGTGTGAAAGCGCCCTGAAATAAACTTTCCGGAATGCATAAAAAGTTTCCTCTAACGAAGAACCAGCTTCTCCGAGAGGGCTTCAATCGATGCTTTTTTTACGCAAACTGTGTATCGGACAGTACTCGTTGGATCACTTCGAGGGCCGCTTGATGCCCAGCTCTTTGCCCAGCAAGACTTGTCCCTCGGCCGGAGTCCCGCTGCGCGTATGGACAAGGATCTCCAGCTCATGCCGAAGCAGGTGTCCGACGATGTGCATTTGAACCTTGCCGATTTCCCGTTCCCTGCGCCGGTCGTGCTCCAGATATTTGGCCTGCGCCATGCTTTCTTCGACATACTTGTCGATGTCGTCCTCCAGAAAGTGAGACGCCGTGCATATAATGTTCTGGTACTCCTCCGTCTTGGAAGGAAGGGTGCGGATGGTATGGCCGAGATGGGCGAGCAAGAACTTGTTCAGGACGGTGCTGTTTCGCGTATATTCGTTATGCAGCAGGGAATATTCGCCCAGGAACGTTCCGTCCTCCTTGTCATAGCTGTGGAGCAGTGTGTAGGATGAACAGTACGTGCAGAAAAGCAAGTAATCTCTCATGGACATTCCCCCATGCCAATGATTGCCTGTGCCGAGTTCGTTCCGGTTACTTGTATGATATGGTGAACGACTAGCGTAGGTGATACTCCTGTCCCTTGTTTTCCGCGGATGCATTGTGTATGCTGTGAGATGGGATCAGGCGCCATGGGGCAGATTGCTCCGCGGCGCATAAACATAGTAGGGATGAATGGAATTGGTAGCCTCTTTGTGTCTGCAGAGAGGGAAAGGAGCAGGCTTTTTCATGGGAGAGAAAATTCGTCTTGGCATTATTTACGGAGGAAAATCCTCTGAGCATGAAGTTTCACTGCGCACCGCTATGGCCATCATGAACGCGGTAGACTCTGACAAGTATGAATTGATACCGCTTTACGTACAATTGGACGGAAACTGGATCAAAGGACAGCCAATCACCGGCAAGCTGAAAGGGATTGATACACTGCGTTTGACAGAAGGAAATACGTCCAAATGTGCTCCGGCCCATGCGGGTGAAATCGTACCGGTGCAAAAAGCCTCCCCTGTTTTTGGGATCGGGGAGGAAGTGGACGTAATTTTCCCGGTGGTGCACGGTCCGAACGGCGAGGACGGAACCATTCAGGGGCTGCTGGAGCTGGCCAATCTGCCATATGTAGGGGCAGGTGTCATGGCATCCGCTGTCGGTCTCGACAAATGGATGATGAAAAACGTCTTTGCGCAAGCGGGATTGCCGCAGGTGAAGTACATCGGCGTGCTGCGCTCGCAATGGGAGCGGAATCAAGAGGAGGTAGTCCGGCGGATCGAGCAGGAATTGGGCTATCCATGCTTTGTCAAGCCTGCCAACATGGGTTCCAGCGTAGGCATCAGCAAGGCAAAAAACCGGGCTGAGCTTTTGGAAGCGATGAACCTGGCAGCCAAATTCGATCGCCGCTTGATCATCGAGCAGTTTGTCAAAGCACGTGAACTGGAAATCGGTGTGCTGGGCAACGAGGAATTGCTCACTTCCGTCGTCGGAGAAGTCATCGCTGCGAAGGAATTTTACGATTACGAAGCGAAGTACAAAGGCGCCGGCACCGAACTGCAAATCCCGGCCAAAATTCCCCAGCACGTAGAGCAGCAGATTGTGGAGATGGCCAAACAGGCTTACCGTGCGCTCGACGCATCCGGTCTTTCCAGGGTTGACTTTTTCTGGGACGAAGAGAATGACCAGCTGTATATGAACGAAGTAAACACCATGCCTGGCTTTACGCCGTACAGCATGTACCCGATGCTGTTCCAGGCGTCTGGCATCAGCTACAGCGAACTGATCGACCGGCTCGTGAAGCTTGCGCTGGATCGACATGCCGATAAACAACGCAATATCGTGGCGGCCGAAGAATTGGAATAAGAAAACGAAAAAATCCGTCTCTCCCCAGGAGTGGCGGATTTTTTCAATCATAAAAAAGCCTTTATCAAACCAGCAGCTCTTGAATCAGCGTCTCCAGCTTCATCCCGCGTGAACCTTTAAACAGAATGGCATGCTCAGCCGTATCGAGCGATTGAAGTGTTTTCAGAGCCTCCTCCTTGGCAGCAAAGTGGCACTTTTCCCCGTGATACGCTTCATGGATGAAGCGGGATTGCTCTCCGATGGAGATCAAGAGGGCAAATCGATCCACATAGGTATTGGCGAACGCACCTACCTGTGCGTGCATGGATGCGCTCTCCGATCCCAACTCAAACATGTCCGCCAAGACAAGCACTTTTCTTCGATCGGGGAACAGCTCTGCAAAAGTGGAGATTGCCGCTTCCATGGAAGAAGGGCTGGCGTTGTACGCGTCATTAATGAGAACGGCGCCGCGAGCGGAGTTCAGGACCTGGAAGCGCATCGCCGACAGGCTCACGGTCGACAGAGCGGACTGAATCTCCTCACGTTCCATTCCAAAGCGCTGCGCAATCGCGATGGCAGGCAGTGCATTCAGGACGTTGTGTTGTCCGAACAGCGGCAGGAAGACGGAAAAACCTTCTCCTGAGGAAAAGCGTACGTCAAAGCGGGTGCCGCGCTCGTCGCTTTTGATGTTTTCCGCCCAGATATCGGCCGGCCCCTCGACGGAGTAGTAGAGAATCGTGCCCGGATACAAGTGGGCCACCTGACGAAGATACGGGTTGTCTCCATTAAGCAGAACCAGCCCGTCCGGATCGGTGTGCGGCAGAAGCTCCGCTTTGGCCAGGGCAATTTTTTCCCTGCTACCGAAGTACTCCATGTGTGCGTCGCCAATGTGGGTAATCACGCTGATCTTTGGCTGTACCAATGAAGCGAGCAGGTCAATCTCCCCGGCGTGATTCATGCCCAGCTCGAGAACAGCGGCTTGATGTGCATCATCCAGCTGCAGCAGGGAGTACGGTACGCCGAGGTGGTTGTTGAGATTTTTAAATGTCTTGTAAACAGGAAGCTTGCTTTCCAACAGATGGGCAATCATGTCCTTGGTGGTCGTCTTGCCGTTGCTGCCCGTCACGGCGACGAACGGGAAGGAAAAGCCTCTGCGATACGCCGCCGCCAGTTTTTGAAATGCGCGAAGGGTATCATTGACCAGGAGCAAGCCGAATTCCGCAGGCAAATCCCGGGGGATCTTCGTTTGATCGGAGATGATTGCCGCACGAGCGCCGTTGTCGGCCGCTTGCAGGAGAAAGTCGTGTCCATCTCTCCCCTTTCCCTGAATCGCGACAAACAAAGCTCCAGGTGTCAGCTCGCGGGTGTCGAAGTGAACGGAGCCGACGGTACTCGCAGGCTCCCCTTGGAGCAGCAGTCCTTCAGCCATGGAGGCTGCCCGTTCCAATGAGATCGGTTTCATGCCCATATCTCCTTTTTCCTATGGTATCGAAGTCATGCTATCACGAGCCTTGCCTTGGCGGCAAGCAATTTTCCCAAGGCTGCTCTTGCAAGCAGGAGTTTTTATTCGCTATAGTGAAAGTGATATCCACGAATACATATGAACTTGCACCACACGTTACAAGAGGGAGGTACCTATATGGAAAAAAGCATATTTACCAGAATCATGGATAAAGAAATCCCGGCCCGTTTTGAGTACGAAGACGATTTAGTGATCGTCATTCACGACATCGCTCCGAAGGCGCCGATCCATCTTTTGATCATCCCGCGCAAACCGATCCCTACACTAATGGACGTGACGGAAGAGGATCTGCCGTTGATCGGCCACATCCACACCGTAGCGCAAAAGCTGGCGAAAAAGCTGGATCTGAAAGGCTTCCGCCTGGTTAACAATTGCGGAAAAGAGGGCGGACAGGAAGTTTTCCACATCCATTATCACTTCCTGGCTGGTTTCCAGGAATAATTTTCGTGTCGAGGTTGACCTGTTTTGCCTATCTGTCCTATAATGAAGTGTGACAGTCTGTGGTCATACAGTTGTCCCACGGTTTTAGCGGAGGGAGGGAAGACAGATGGCAGAAATTCGAGTCAAGAAAAACGAGTCTTTGGAGAGCGCACTTCGCCGCTTTAAGCGTGAAAGCGCAAAAGCTGGGGTATTGGCTGAACTGCGTAAACGCCGCCACTTTGAAAAGCCTAGCGTGAAACGCAAGAAAAAATCCGAAGCGGCTCGTAAACGCAAGTTTTAATATACGGGGGGCTCATCATGAGTGTAATGGAGCGACTCAATCAGGATATGAAGCAGGCGATGAAGGACAAGGCTGCGCTTAAGCTCTCTGTTATTCGCATGGTGAAAGCTGCACTGAAAAACGAAGAGATCAGCAAAGGCAGACCTTTGTCTGAAGACGAAGAGCTGACCATCTTGACCCGAGAGCTAAAACAACGCCGTGACTCCCTCCAGGAATTTGAAAAGGCAGGTCGTCAGGACCTCGCCGAAAAAACTCGCGAGGAAATCGATGTGCTCACCGTCTATTTGCCGGCCCAATTGAGCGAAGACGAGATTCGTCAAATCGTTCGGGAAGCGATTGCCGCAACAGGCGCCGCCTCCAAGAAAGAGATGGGCAAGGTGATGGGCGCCATCATGCCGAAGGTAAAAGGAAGAGCCGATGGCGGCCTCGTGCAGCGAATTGTATCTGAGGAACTACCTTCGTAATTGAGAGATTAACCTCATATAGATACGGCCGGAAAAACCCAGTCAGATGATGATTGGGTTTTTCTTTTTGGTTTCGGCCCCTGCCCTCTAAACGTGCGATGGCCGGACGGGCTTTAAAAAAATGAAACGATCCCGTTCCCTCCTCGTATACCATAGTAGCTATTCGTTGAGCATGGTAGAAGGGAGGTGTGAAAAGGATGAGTCTGACATGGCTGGGAAAGCGAAGTCATCGACTGCTGGCCTACGCGGCACTCACGGTGTTGAGTTTGGTTTACCTGTGCACAGGGACGATAGCTTTATCGCAAACCGAACCCCGAGCCGTATGGGTTCCTGTTGAACAGGGAATTGAGCGGGGATTGGAGAGCTTTCTGCAACGGGCTTTTTCCGAAGCAGCAGAGCAAGGGGCGACCCTCGTCATCCTGGATATCGATACGCCGGGAGGCGAAGTGGAAGCTGCAAGCAATATCGGTCAACTGATCAGGCAATCACCGATGAGGGTCGTCGCCTATATTGACAATCAAGCCTTTTCTGCCGGTACTTATATTGCTTTGAACGCAGATGAAATCGTGATGACTCCTGGGAGCAGCATGGGAGCGGCAGCGCCGATTGATCTGGCAGGGAACGCGGCCGGCATAAAAATCGTATCAGCATGGTCGGATAAAATGGCGGCCGCAGCAAAACTGAACAACCGCAACCCTGACGTGGCAAGGGCGATGGTGGAGATCGACAGGGAATTTCCCGGCTTGAAGAGCAAGGGAACGATTTTGTCGCTTGATGCAGAACGGGCGAAACAGCTGGGTTACGCCGACCGGGTTGTCACCGGAAAACTGGAGTTGTTTCAGCACCTGGGTGTAAACGACAAGGCCGTTACGCTGATCGAGCCGACCATGGGCGAAAAGGTGGCTCGCTTCGTCACCAGTCCGGTGGTGATGAGTTCCCTGTTGATTATCGGTCTGGTGGGAATTGTCGTTGAGCTGTTCATGCCTGGCTTCGGAATCGCCGGTACGGTTGGCCTGTGTGCGTTTGCGCTGTACTTCTTCGGGCACTATGTGGCTGGATTTGCGAACTGGCTGCATATCGGACTGTTTATCATCGGAATCTTGCTGATGATTCTGGAAATCTTCCTGCCAGGCGGCATAGTCGGCGGTATCGGCTTTATCAGCCTGGTAAGCGGGCTGGTAATGGCGGCCTACGATACTCAGCAGGGAATTGCTTCTCTGGGCATCGCGTTTGTCGTAACGGTGATCGTCGCGTTCCTGCTGGTGAAGCGGTACGGACTGCGGGGTCTGTGGAGCAAGTTTATTCTGGGTGACGTCCAGCGAAACGAAGCGGGTTACGTCGCTGTCAGGGACCAGCGCGATCTGGTCGACAAGGCAGGTATTGCTTTAACTGCGCTTCGCCCCGCCGGCGTCGTCAAGATAGACGGCAAACGGGTAGACGCAGTCAGTGGAGGAGGCTTTATCGCGGCAGGAACACCTGTCATCGTTGTACAGGTTGAGGGCTCGCGGGTGGTGGTTCAAGAACAAGAACAAAAGGAGTAGATACGCATGCTGGAAAGCGGGTTAATCCCTCTCATTTTTATGGTTGCAGTGGCAATTGTCGTCCTGTCCGTCTTTTTCTCCTTCGTGCCGGTCATGCTGTGGATTTCGGCGCTGGCTTCCGGAGTGCACGTAGGGATCATTACATTGGTTGCCATGCGTCTTCGTCGGGTCATCCCGTCGCGGATCGTCAATCCGTTGATTAAGGCGCGCAAAGCTGGATTGGAGCTGGATACCAATCAATTGGAAAGCCACTACCTTGCCGGCGGCAACGTGGATCGTGTCGTGGACGCTCTTGTCGCTGCACAGCGCGCGGATATTCCGCTTGGCTTCGAACGCGCTGCTGCGATTGATTTGGCCGGTCGCGATGTTTTGGAAGCGGTACAGATGAGCGTCAACCCCAAGGTAATCGAGACGCCGATCGTCGCAGCGATGGCAAAAGACGGCATCGAGGTGCGGGCAAAAGCAAAAGTAACGGTTCGCGCGAACATTGACCGTCTGGTTGGCGGTGCCGGTGAGGAAACGATTATTGCCCGGGTTGGCGAAGGAATCGTGTCGACAATCGGTTCTTCCGACAGTCACAAAGATGTGCTGGAAAACCCTGACCGCATCTCGCAAACCGTGTTGAACAAAGGATTGGACGCCGGAACCGCATTTGAAATCCTCTCGATCGACATCGCTGATGTGGATGTGGGGAAAAACATCGGAGCGCAGCTGCAGACCGATCAGGCGGAAGCGGATAAACGCATCGCCCAGGCGAAAGCGGAAGAGCGCCGTGCGATGGCAGTGGCGCAGGAGCAGGAAATGAAGGCAAGGGTGCAGGAGATGAGGGCGAAAGTTGTCGAAGCGGAAGCGCAAGTGCCGCTCGCTCTTGCCGAAGCGCTGCGCAGCGGCAATCTCGGCGCGATGGACTACTACAACCTGCAGAACATCAGTGCGGATACTCAAATGCGCCAGGCCTTCGGCAATACCGGGGACAAACCAAAACCAAGTCAAGACGACGACAAGAAGTAAGGACAGACAACGATGGAAAATCTCCTGTTTGATCTGTTGGAAGTGGCGATTGTCCTGATCGGGAAGTTTTGGTTTGTCATTCTCGGATATATCGGCTACAAGCTGTTTGGCGGATTGGGAAAACGGGCAGGCAAAGGCGTCTCACAAGGAAAGCCGCGTCAGGTGGTGCTCACACCTGTGGAAGGAGGAGGCTTTCCGAGATGGGAACAGCGTTCAAAGCCGGAAGAGGTCTCCGAGCGAATGGACAGTAACGAGGCAAAGGCAGCATGGACAGAGACGGAGGACGGCAACCTGAATGCAGCCGAGCCATCGACAAGAGGCGAATTCCTTGTTTCCGATCCTGATCCGGAGGAAAAAAAGGACGCGCTTGACCTTGACCTCGACCCACGCGAGGGATTAAAATGGGCGATCATTTACGGACCGCCGCGTGCCAAGGCCCCGTATGCACCGTCATACTTGTCACGCAAACGGAATGCATAGATGCTCGAGACGAACGGAAATCCGTTCGTCTTTTTTCGTTGAATCGAAACTTGTCGAACGTCTCCTCTTGTCACCCCATTCACGTTCTTCTATTCTGAAAATAGATCAAGTAGGAAAATAGTAGGATTGTGAGAGGATAGGTGTCGAAAAAAGATGGAAAAAAAGACACTGGAACAGATGAGCCGCTTCCGGCAGAAGGTAATTCGACTGGTAATTTTTGAGAAAAAATCCGTCTATGAAACGGCAATCCTTTGTGGCTGTAATGCTGAAAAAGTGAAACGGGTTCTAAAAAAGTGGAAGATGCTGTCCCGGTTGAGAGAGCAAGAATCTCTGCCAGTTCCGAAAGAGTAGACAAGACGTGCCCTGTTCCTTGCAGGAATTGCAAGGGGCGGGGCGCTTTTTTTTGGTTATGATTTTTGCCCCCTTCCGCATAAGGTTTAGAGAAGAAAACGCTGCACCCTGAAGGGGGGCTTACATATGAAGCGTTGGAGCCGCCGACTGCGCCATTTGGCTGTTGGCGTATTGGATTTGCCGCAGGATGTGGTCTTGGAAGTCCCTCGCATCACCATGATTGGTCATCTGCAGATGTATATTGAAAATCACCGCGGAGTTCTGCACTTCAGTGAAAAGGAGCTCCGCTTGCTATTAACCAAGGGGCAGCTGATCGTTTCCGGTGAACAGCTAGTCATCCGTGCGATTTTGCCGGAGGAAGTACTCCTGGAAGGAAGAATTTCCGCTGTCAAATTTGTGGAATAGCCGTACGCGATCAAATTGAGTAGAAGGCGGGGACAAAACAGATGCGCAATACATGGAAAGAATGGATAGAGGGACACATTACCATTACCGTTCGGGGAAAACGGTTTGAACGGTTTCTCAACATGGCGGTTCGCGAAGGCGTTCACATCTGGAACATCCGCCGGGTACAGCCTGATGTAAGCCGGTGTGACATCATGATCCGCGACTATTTTCGCCTTCGTCCGCTTTTAAAGGAGACAGGCTGTCGCTGCCACGTGGAACAGCGTGAAGGGTTGCCTTTCTGGCTGATTCGTCTGCGCAGGCGTTCGGGTTTTGCCTTGGGTGCCCTCGTTTTTCTTTTTGGATTGTACATGCTCTCTACGTTTGTCTGGAGCGTGGAAGTGTTGGGAACCAAACAGATTCCCCCTGAAAGAGTGAGCGAAGCTGCCGAAAAAATCGGGATTAAAGAGGGGGCCTGGAAGGTCAAACTAAAAGAACCGCAGGAATTGCAACGGGAACTGTCAGGCATGCTTCCCGAAGCCTCCTATGTGATTGTTGACATCAAGGGGACGAAGGCGATGATTCAGGTCGTGGAAAAAGACGAGCCCAAATCTCCCAAAGCGACAGGCCCTCGCAACCTCGTCGCAAAAAAGCGGGCCGTGATTCATGGAATCCTGGCGGAAGCGGGCAAACCCATGGTATCTGTCAACCAGTTCGTGGATAAGGGGCAAGTGCTGATTTCCGGCATTATCGGCAATGATACAAGACAAAGCGCAGTTTCTGCCCGCGGGAAAGTAGAGGGAGAGGTGTGGTATGTGAGCAACATCTCGCTGCCGCTCTCTCAAGTCCTTTACCAATTCACGGGAGACAAGCAGCAGAAACAATATCTTGTTCTGGGGCCGTATGCCGTGCAGGTTTGGCCGCTCCGGGAAGAGCCGTTCGCTCGGTTCAAGGCTGAGGATCAGCGCTATCAGTTCACGTATGACCGTTTTACCCTGCCCGTCAGCTGGAAAACGGTCACGCTTTCCGAGATAGAGCCCGTCAAGCGGCAGTTGAGTATGGATGAAGCAGTAGAGGCGGGAAAAAGGGCTGCTCGTCAGGATGTATTGGCACGTGCCGGAGAGAACGCCAGCATCAAGGACGAAAAAGTTTTGCACGTAAAAGCAGAGAATGGTAAAGTTTATGTGAGTATGCATTTTTCCGTAATAGAAGACATTGCCGTCGAGCAGCCGATCGTGGTTCCGCCCCCGGCTCCCGCTCACCATGGCAACTGATATCCGCTGCAAGGAGATGGATGCCTGTTGCACGTACAAGAAGAGGTTAAAATCCCGTTTACTGATGCATCCGAAGCATTAATGCTGTTCGGTCCCCACGATGCCTATCTGAAGCAAATCGAAGAGAAGACATCGGCCAAAATCCATACGCGAGACGGCGAGTTGGTCATCAGCGGCGACAAATCGGAAGTGGATAAGCTCTCCCGGTTGTTTGACGTCCTGCTGCAGTTGATTCGCCGAAGCATCACGCTATCCGAGCGCGACATCTCGTACGCGATGCAGCTCGTGGAAAAAGGGGAAGCGGAACAGCTCCTCGATTTGTACGAAGAGGAGGTTGCTCGCACGCAGAAGGGCAAACTGATTCGGGCGAAGACACTGGGTCAGCGACATTATCTTTCTGCGATCAAGCGCCACGATATCGTTTTCGGGATTGGACCGGCCGGTACCGGCAAAACCTATCTGGCGGTGGTCATGGCAGTCAACGCGTTGAAAAACGGACGGGTAAAGCGAATTGTCCTTACACGTCCGGCAGTAGAGGCTGGCGAGAGTCTTGGATTTCTGCCTGGAGACCTGCAGGAGAAGGTAGACCCGTACCTGCGCCCGCTCTATGATGCGCTCTACGACATGCTGGGCAACGAACAGGTGACGAAAATGATGGAACGGGGACTGATTGAAGTCGCTCCCCTGGCATATATGCGCGGACGAACGCTGGAAGACAGTTTCGTCATCTTGGATGAGGCCCAGAACACCACGCCGGAGCAGATGAAGATGTTCCTCACCCGGCTTGGTTTCGGCTCCAAGATGGTGGTAACCGGTGACGTCACCCAGATCGATCTGCCAAAAGGCAAAAAATCGGGGCTGCGGGAAGCAGAACGCATTCTTGAAGCGGTGAAGGAAGTCGCGTTCATCCGCTTCCAGGAAGCAGACGTTGTGCGGCACAGCCTGGTGCAAAAGATTATCGAGGCGTATGCCAAAGACGAAATCGATCACAGTTACAAGTAAAGGGAGAAAAGTTGAATTGCTATCCATTGAGATCTTACACGAGGGAATGGAACCAATCGACGAGGCGAAGCAAGATCTGCTGATTCGCTGTCTGCAGGCCGCGGCTGAGTCGGAAGAAGTGTCGGGAGAAGTCGTCGTCACCCTGGTGAACAACGAACGGATTCATGAACTGAACCGTCAGTACCGGGGGGTTGACCGTCCCACCGACGTGCTCTCTTTTGCCATGAACGAGGCAGGGGAAGGCGAAATGGACATCTATGTTGACGAGGAAGAGATCGAGGAGTTTCCCAACATGCTCGGGGATATCGTCATTTCCGTGCCGAAAGCGCAGGAACAGGCCAAGGAGTACGGACATTCACTCGAGCGGGAACTCGGCTTTCTGGCTGTCCACGGTTTCCTTCACCTGTTGGGCTATGATCACGGAACCGAGGAAGAAGAGAAGGAAATGTTTTCGCGTCAAGAGGCGATCCTGCAAAAAATAGGCTTGACGAGGTAGGAGATTCCGGTTGAAAGAGTGGACCCGCTTTGTACGAAGCGTTTCGTGCGCCGTTTCGGGCATCGCCTATACCGTAAAGACACAGCGAAACATGCAAATCCACGTCGTTGTCGCCGTCCTGGTTCTGCTGGCGGCGTGGTGGCTGCGAATTCCGCGCGGCGATGTTTTGCTGGTCTTTTTTTCTATCGCGCTGGTGCTTTCGTTGGAATTGGTCAACACCGCGTTGGAGGCTGCGGTGGATCTGGCATCCCCGGATTGGCATCCGAAGGCAAAAGCAGCGAAAGACGCCAGTGCCGGAGCTGTCCTTGTGGCCGCCGTATTGTCGGTTTGCGTAGGCATCGCCGTGTTGGGTCCGCCGTTGTGGAACAAGCTTTCCGCCTTGATGTAACCGCAAGGAACTGTGCTTTCAACCGGATTCGCTTTTAGATATGGAGGAGCTGATCTGGTTTCTTGGCATCCCCTTTCACGGAAGGGTCAGACATGCCCATGAAGGACGGGTTGAAGATGTTTAATCTGCAGAACGTAAGGGAAATGAGGGATCGTAGATGAACAGGCAAGATTTATTGGAACGGGCGATGGAAGCGAGGAAGCTGGCGTATGTGCCTTATTCCAAATTTCCCGTCGGTGCGGCGCTGCTGAGTGAAAGCGGCAAGGTGTACCTCGGCTGCAACATTGAGAATGCCGCATTCCCGCTGTGCAATTGTGCAGAGCGGACGGCGCTTTTTAAGGCCTATTCAGAAGGAGACCAGCGCTACAAGGCGATTGCCATCGTGGCCGACTCCCCGCAGCCGGTATCTCCCTGCGGGGCGTGCCGTCAGGTGATGGCGGAGCTCTGCCCGCCGAATATGCCGGTCATTTTGGCGAATACCAAAGGAGAAGTAACGGAGACAACCGTGTCCGCCCTTTTGCCTGGGGCGTTTACCAAGGAGGATTTACGTGGATAACCGCAAAACGAAAACCGCTTTCAAATCAGGCTTTGTCTCCATCGTGGGGCGGCCGAATGTGGGGAAATCAACGCTGTTGAACCACATTGTGGGACAAAAAATCGCCATTATGTCAAACAAGCCGCAGACGACGCGGAACAAGATTACCGCCGTTTATACAACCGAAGAGGGACAAATCATTTTTCTGGACACGCCGGGCATTCACAAGCCGAAGTCAAAGCTGGGCGATTACATGGTGTCCGTAGCGGAAAACACGCTGAATGAAGTCGACCTGGTCCTGTTCGTCGTTGACGCGACCGAAAAACGGGGCCCCGGGGACGACTACATCATTGAACGGTTGAAGCAGGTAAAAACCCCTGTCTTTCTGGTTATTAACAAGATTGACAAGGTCCATCCGGAAGAACTCCTGCCGATTATCGACGACTATCGCAAGCTGCTGAACTTCAAACAGATCGTGCCGATTTCCGCGTTGGAAGGAAACAACACAAGTGCCCTGGTCCAGGCCATTTTCGATGAGATGGAAGAAGGGCCGATGTACTATCCCGCCGACCAGGTTACGGATCATCCGGAGCGGTTTATCATCGCCGAGCTGATTCGGGAAAAGGTGCTGCATCTTACGCGTGAAGAGGTTCCGCACTCCATCGCCGTCACCGTTGAAGAGATGAAGCGGGGGGACAACGGAAAGACCCTGTACATTTACGCGGCCATTTACGTGGAACGGGATTCACAGAAAGGCATCCTGATCGGGGAAAAAGGAAAAATGCTGCGGGAAATCGGCAGCAGGGCCCGGGTTGACATCGAACGCCTGATGGGCGACAAGGTTTTCCTGGAGATCTGGATTAAAGTGAAGAAGGACTGGCGCAACCAGGAGCGGATGCTGCGCAACTTCGGCTTCTACGACGAGGAGTAAATTTACCCCAAAAAGGTGACGAGAGGCTCCGAAGTACATTCCGAGTACTTTTTGGGGGCCCCGCCGAACGCGAGCGTTAGCTTCCGTTCGGTGGGTATTCTATACGTGTCAATTTTTCCAAGGCATAGAAATACGGGCTAAGGTGAATCTAAGAAGGAAGTGGATACAGCCGATACAGGAAAGGATGATGCTGCATGCTTCGTGACTTTTCTTGGAGTTATTTTGCTTCAACCGGTGACATCCATGCCTACCTTCTTTATCGAGAGCACCATCAAACCTCTGTTGCCTGCGAGGAGGCAGAGTTTGAGTTCGCCCAAGAGGAACTGGGTGAAACGCACGCATGCTTGTAAAATGGGAAGGAATTGTCATCCGTAGTGTAGACTACGGAGAATCGAGCAAAGTCGTAACGCTGTTTACCAGGGAACACGGCAAAATCGGGATCATGGCTCGCGGCGCGAAAAAGGCCAAGAGCCGCCTCGGTGCCGTGTCACAGCTGTTTACCCACGGTTATTACCTGTGCAAGGCTGGATTAGGCACCTCCATGCCAGATCTGTCCCAAGGAGAAATCGTCGAGTCGTACCGTAATTTGCGGCAAAGCCTGACAGAGACAGCTTATGCCGCGTACATAGCAGAACTGCTGGATCGGCTGACCCATGAACGGGAGCCCAATCCCTTCCTGTTTCAGCTGTTGATGCTGACGTTTCGTTACCTCGACGAAGGCAGGGATGCGGAAATTCTCTGCCGGATTTTTGAGACCAAAATGCTTGCCGTAGCAGGTATCGCTCCCCAGCTTTCCGCATGCATCCACTGCGGGGCGGGGCAGGAACCTTTTGCGATCAGCGTATCGCAGGGGGGATTGCTCTGCCCTGCCTGTCTGTCGACCGATCCGTACGCCATAAGCGTATCTCCCTCCACCTGGAAGCTGCTCCGGCTGTTTCAGCTGTTTGATCTGGAACGGCTGGGTGATATCGAAGTGAAGCCGGCGACGCGCAGTCAGCTGAAGCATGTACTTCGCAGCTTCATGGACCAGCATCTCGATCTGCGTCTAAAAAGTCGCTCTTTTCTTGATCAAATCGAGCGAATGACTATGTGAGAGAGGAATGTCAATAGTCTGTGAAAATGTCACCTTATCTGTTCAGTGAAAATGTCACTTGAATATCAAATAAAGTGCCCCAGTG
>NZ_JBIYSM020000029.1:16570-56011 GCF_044759095.2 Brevibacillus soli | reverse complement strand
ACTTTTTATGCGTTCCGGAAAGTTTATTTCAGGACGCTTTCACACGGTGAAGCCCTTAAACTTTCCTACACGATAAATAAAACGCCCTGTTCAAGGGCGTTTTGAAAGTTGCAGCATGTGTGCAACAATTAGCTTATCCAGTTGTTGGCTGATGGCTACAATTTCCGGATCCAAAAAATTATAGCCAACCTCCTTTGCTGCACGTTCCAATTGCTGCCGCAGCTCATCTATCATTTTTCGAGTGATTTCCATGCTGTAAAACCTCCGCCCGACTCAAACTACCATCATTTTACAATAATTGATATTTATTGGAAAGAGGAAAAGTTCGCATTTTCACGCAACTGGGTGCGGGTTTTGTGATATGATTAAAACGAATGTTTGCAATAATGAAAAGATTGGAGAATCGGAATGGCGGAACATTACAAGGTGGATTTGTTCGATCATCGATTAGAGCCCGCATTGAAGGAACTGTACGCCCTGCACCGACAACGGGCAGCAAATATTGACTGGAGCTACCACGAATTTATCCCTTGGGAAAAAGGACGCTGCTTCAAAAAGGAACCGTGGGATCCAAGCCAGCGGACTCTTCCCGATGGAATTTACACGGCAGTTGAAACGGCTCTGTTAACGGAAGTAAACCTCCCCTGGTTTACCACGCATCTCGCCGTTACATTCAAAGGTTCCCTTGAAGTGCTGACACAATTTGTCCACACGTGGACATCGGAAGAAGATCAGCACTCCTCGCTTCTGGAGACATACCTGATTATCACCCGCAACGCAAATCCGCACGAACTTCACAAGCTGCGCAAAACGGTGGTCGAACAAGGTTTTGAACCCGATTTGGAATGCGCACTGGAAACCATGGTCTATACAACCATTCAGGAACTGGCCACCATGGTCTTTTACAACAACGTAGCCAAAGTTGCGAACGACCATGATCCTGACCTCTCCCGTTTGCTGCGTCGCTTGGCCAAAGACGAAACGCTCCACTTCGCGTTTTATCGCGACGCTTGCAAGGCATATCTGGGCATTGATCACAACTTCATCTACTACATCGAAAAAGTGATGACCAACTTCCGCATGCCTGGAGTGGGGATGCCCGACTTTGACAAGCGGATGAACATCGCTGCGACGGAAGCAAACTACGGACCGGTTGCCTACTTCAACCAAGTGTACGAGCATCTCGTCGAATTCTGGGCCGTGAAGGACCTGCAGCCGAGCCGTCCTGAAGCAATGGCGGCAAAAGATCGCCTGCTGAAGCATTACGAGAAGCTGAAACGCATTACGGAAAGACTGGCGGCAAAGGGAATCCAGTAAGAAAACCCAGCCGACTTTAGCTATCCTCGACCCACTCGGCGTTAGCTATCGCTGTGCCGAGTGGGGTCCCTTTCTTCGCCGGGCGGGGCCCCGAACACTTTTCTAGCGGCTGTATGGGATGTCCATTTTTATAAATGCTTATATGCTAAAAACAGCTTCTGTCGAAGCCCCTTCGTAGAAGCTGGTTCTTCCTTAGAGGAAGCTTTTATGCGTTCCGGAAAGCAGCAATCTTTCCTACACGAAAAAGGAAAAACCTTGCATCTCCGATTCGGATGCAAGGTTTTCTGTGGTTATTTGTTCAACACGTGAATCGGACGGCCCAGAGCGAGCTCGGCTGCTTCCATCGTCACTTCGCCCAGTGTCGGGTGTGCGTGGATGGTCAGCTCGATGTCTTCCAGGGTAGCTCCCATTTCGATCGCCAAACCGATTTCAGCGATGATGTTGGACGCTTCCGGTCCGACGATTTGAGCGCCGAGCACCAGATTGGTGCCTTTTTCGGCGATCAGTTTCACGAAGCCTTCTCCGGCATTGACGGACAGTGCGCGTCCGTTGGCTGCAAACGGGAAGCGGCCGGATACATAGTCGATTCCTTTTTCCTTCGCTTCCTTCTCGCTGATTCCCACGCTGGCGCATTCCGGATCAGAGAAGACGACGGCCGGGATCGCTTTGTAATCCACTTCGGCTGCATGACCGGCAATTACTTCTGCCGCCACTTTTCCTTCGTAGGACGCCTTGTGCGCAAGAGCAGGACCTTCGACGATGTCACCGATGGCATATACGTTCGGAATGCTGGTACGGCATTGCTTGTCTACAACCACGTATCCGCGGTCGGTCAGCTTCATGCCGATGTCGCGCAGACCCAGCTCGTCGGTGTTCGGACGACGGCCGACGGTCACCAGCACGTACTCTGCTTCGAAAGACTTTTGTTCGCCTTTTACTTCCGCTTTTACAACGATACCGTTTTCGGTCTCTTCCATTCCTTGTGCGAGCGCCTTGGTATTGATCTCAACGCCCAGCTTTTTCAGCTTGCGCTCTACGAGACGAGTCATCTCCGCTTCGAAGCCTGGCAGAATTTGATCGGCTCCTTCCAGCACGGTTACCTTTGTCCCGAATTTCGCAAATACCGTTCCCAATTCGATACCGATGTAACCGCCGCCGATCACGACGAGGCTCTTCGGAATCTCCGTCAATGCCAGGGCCTCTGTGGACGAGAGAACACGCTTGCCAAACGGGAATGCCGGCAGTTCAATCGGACGGGAACCGGTGGCGATGATGCAGTGATTGAACTTGTAGCGGTTCACATCATAGCCGTGGAAGACGCGCACTTCATTTTCGCTGACGAACAGCGCTTCGCCCGGGATCACCTGGATTTTATTGCCTTTGAACAGCGAGCCAACGCCGCCGGTCAACTGTTTCACGATGCCGTTTTTCCACTCTTGCACCTTGGCGAAGTCCACTTTCACGTTTTCCATGGTAATCCCCATGTTGGACGTGTGCTGCGCATGCTCGTACGTATGGGCAGCGTGGATCATGGCTTTGGACGGAATGCAGCCTACATTCAGGCAGACACCGCCAATTTCCGCTTTTTCCACGACGGCGACGGATTTCCCCATCTGGGCAGCGCGAATGGCTGCCACATAGCCGCCAGGTCCCGCACCAATGACGAGAACGTCTACTTCTGTGGTAAATTCACCTACTACCATTGATTATCCCTCCATGACCAAAAGCGTAGGGTTTTCCAGCAGCTGCTTCACGTAGTTGACGAAACGCTGTGCAGGTTCGCCGTCGATCAAACGGTGGTCGAAGCTGAGCGAAAGGGAAAGCACTTGCCCCACAACGATTTCCCCGTTCTTCACCACAGGTTTCTCGCTGATTCGGCCCACACCCAGGATCGCTACTTCCGGATGGTTGATGACCGGTGTAAAGAACATCCCGCCGGCAGAACCGATGTTGGTGATACTGAATGTGGAGCCTTTCAGTTCGTCCGCCGTTGCTTTGCGGTCGCGCGCCTTCTTCGCCAATTCGTTGATTTCGCCCGCGATTTCGAAGATGGACTTGCGATCAGCCGCTTTTACCACCGGAACGAGCAGGCCTTCATCGGTAGAAGTGGCAATGCCGATGTTGTAGTACTTTTTGTAGATGATTTCTTGTTTTTCGTCGTCGATGGATGCGTTCAGTTCCGGGAACTTTTTCAGGCCGGCTACAACCGCCTTGACGATGAGCGGCAAATAGGTCAGCTTCACGCCGCGCTCTTCAGCCAGCGGTTTTGCTTCCTTGCGCAGGGCAACCAATTCGGTCACATCGACTTCGTCAAAAATGGTGACGTGCGGCGCCGTATATTTGGATTTGACCATTGCCTTGGCGATCGCTTTGCGAATGCCTTTCAGCGGTACGCGCTCTTCCAGTTCACCTGCTTGCGCCGCGTAGTGAACGGTCGGTGCGGCTGCTGCCTGCTGTACGCCGGTTGCCGCAGGTGCTTCTGCTGCCGGTGCGGCTGTTTGCGCTTGAGCCGCCGGAGCTGCTGCTGCCGGTGCAGCTGCGCCGCCTGCAAGGAAACGGTCTACGTCTTCTCGGGTGATACGGCCCAGCTTGCCTGTACCTGGAACGAGTGCCAGCTGCACGCCTTTTTCGCGTGCGTATTTACGTACGGATGGGGTTGCCAGCACGTGTTTGCGGTCAACCGGAGCGGCCACTGCCGTCGCAGCAGGTGCGGCCATCGGCGTGTCAAGCGCCTGATTGGCGTTTGCGCTTACCTGCGAACCGATATCGCAGCCGGGCTCCATTTTGTCATCCGTTTTTGCCGGTTCAGAAACAGCCACGGCAGGTGCTTCTGCATGGCCGTGATCAGGCAGGTTGGGAATTTCGCCTTCCACTTCAAATTCGATCAGCGGATCGCCGACAACGGAAACGGTTCCTTCGGTAACTTTCAGGTCTACTACTTTTCCTTTTACCGGTGACGGAACTTCCACTACGGCTTTGTCATTTTGCACTTCCATGATTACCTGGTCTTCTTCTACGGAATCCCCCGGTTTTACGTGCCATTTGACGATTTCGCCTTCATGGATGCCTTCGCCGAGCTCCGGGAGTTTGAATACGAAACGACTCACGTTGATTCCCTCCTATAAGCGTGAATGAGCGTGCCTAAAGAAGGCGGAAAGCTGATCTTTCCGCCGTTGTTTTATACAAGGAAGCCTAGAAATCAAGCACTTGCGTCAAGGCGTCCACGACGCGTTTTACATCAGGAAGCCAGATGTCTTCCGCCTGTGCGAACGGATAAACAGTGTCCGGAGCCGTTACGCGCAGCACCGGAGCTTCCAGGTGCAGAATCGCCTTTTCGTTGATTTGTGCGATGATTTCCGCAGCGACACCTGCAGATTTTTGCGCTTCCTGCACGACGATGGCACGGTTGGTCTTTTTCACGGATGCCAGCACCGTATCCATGTCGAGCGGGTTGATGGTGCGCAGGTCGATTACTTCCACTTTTGCCCCGCGTGCCTTTTCCAGCTCCTCCGCTGCCTTCAGGCTGGTATGAACCATGGCGCCGTAGGTGATGATGGTAACATCGCTGCCCTCTTTCACCACGTTTGCTTTGCCGAGCGGAATGGTGTATTCGCCTTCCGGCACCTCTGCACGGAAAGAACGATACAGCTTCATGTGCTCAAGGAAGATAACCGGATCGTTGTCGCGAATCGCGGAGATCAGCAGGCCTTTGGCATCATACGGATTGGAAGGGATTACCACTTTTACCCCTGGGGTTTGCAGGAACAGGCCCTCGAGGGAGTCCGCGTGCAGCTCAGGCGTTTTTACGCCGCCGCCAAACGGCGAACGGAATGTAATCGGGCTGGTGTAGCGGCCGCCGGAACGGTAGCGCATACGAGCGGCTTGGGACGCGATCGCGTCAAAGGTTTCAAACACGAAACCAAAGAACTGGATTTCCGCTACGGGACGGAATCCGTTCACGGAGAGACCTACAGCCAGACCGCCGATACCGGACTCGGCCAGCGGAGTATCAAATACGCGGTTCTCGCCGAATTCCTTTTGCAGACCTTCCGTCGCGCGGAATACGCCGCCGTTTTTCCCTACGTCTTCACCGAAGACGAGAACGGTTTCGTCGCGTTTCAGCTCAACGCGCAAAGCATCGGTAATGGCTTGAACCATTGTCATTTGTGCCATGGCTTACTTCGACTCCTTCGCCAGATATTCTGCCTTTTGTTCTTCGAGATACGGAGGCAGTGTTTCGAACATCACGTCGATCAGGTCGGTTACCTTCATCTTCGGATATTCGTCCGCTTTCTTGATGGCGTCGGCTACCGCCTGTTTCGCTTCTTCAATGACAGCCTCTTCGTCTTTTTCGCTCCACAGACCTTTTGCTTCCAGGAACTTGCGGAATCGGATGAGCGGGTCTTTTTGCTCCCACTCGTTTTGTTCTTCGCCGGTACGGTAGCGGGTCGGGTCATCACCGGCCATGGTGTGCGGACCGTAGCGATAGGTCAAGGCTTCGATCAGGGTAGCGCCCTCGCCGCTGATTCCGCGCTCGCGAGCATCTTGAACCGCTTTGTAAACAGCAAGGACGTCCATGCCGTCAACGCGGGTGCTAGCAATTCCGGCAGCCTGGGCTTTTACCGCGATGTTTTCCGAAGCGGTTTGCTTTTCGAACGGAACGGAAATGGCATAGCCGTTGTTTTGGGAGAAGAAGATCACCGGCAGCTTGTATACGCCGGCGAAGTTCATGCCTTCGTAGAAATCGCCCTGGGAGGTTGCGCCGTCACCGAAGTAGTTGATCGCGACGCGTTTTTCTCCGCGAAGCTTGTAACCCATTGCGACGCCGGTTGCCTGGGTACATTGAGCCGCGATGATGATTTGCGGCATAAGAACGTTGACACCTTCCGGAATTTGACCGCCGTGGATGTGTCCGCGGGAGTACAGGAATGCCTGGTACATCGGGAAGCCGTGCCATACCATTTGCGGAATGTCACGGTAGCTCGGCAGAATGAAATCTTCTTTGGACAGAGCGGATTCAGAACCGATCATCGCCGCTTCCTGGCCAGCCACAGGCGCGTAAAAGCCAAGGCGGCCCTGGCGGTTCAAGCTGATCGCCCGCTGGTCCCACACGCGGGTAAACACCATTTTGCGCATCAGTTCACGCAGTTCGTCGTCGGAGAGCTTTGGCATCATGTCAGGAGCAACAACGGTTCCGTCTGGCGCAAGAATTTGCAGCGGAGAGTTGTTGCCTGTTTGTTCAACAGCAGTTGTAACGCTCATCACATTCACCTCTTTACTGGATTGGAAGAAAGGCTTGGAAATTTCACTGGAGCTGAAAGTGCTTTCAAACACTTCCGCAATCCCTGTTATACCTCAGCAACAACACCTGTTCTATGTGTTATAGTATTGATATTACAGGGTTTATTTCCGTTCTGTTATCATTTACTATAAAATCTGTATCAATTTTTTTCAAGGATTAGTTTTCCACTGTGACATTTTGAGGTGAGCCCGCCATGTCCGATTATGTAAAACGCACCATTGTAAAAGAAGAGATTCCGAGCATCCATCTCGATGCTCCCCGTCCCGTCAAAATCTATCTGCCCCCCGGATACAACGAGCTTTTGTCCTACCCTGTCGTCTACTGCCAGGACGGCAACGACTTTTTTACGATGGGACGAATCGCAACCATCACCAACCAGCTGATCTTGGAGGAAGGGATGGAACCGGTCATCATCGTGGGTGTATCCGTTGAGCGGAGCAAACGAACCAGCGAATACTCCGCAGCAGGGACGCGCAACCCAGCCTACAAACGGTTCTTTACAGAAGAATTGCTCCCCTGGATCGAGGAGCGGTATCCGGTTCGCCGTGATGCATCCAGCCGCGTGCTCGCTGGCGATTCACTGGGAGGCACGGTATCCCTGCATCTGGCGCTGGATCAGCCGGAGGTGTTCCCCCAAGTGCTATCCCTCTCCGGCGCTTTCTTCCAACCGACTTTGGATCGCATTGCCGTGGAAGAGACTCTTTCCTGGCTAAACATCTGGATGGTGGTTGGACTTGAGGAAACTGCGGTGGAAACCCATATCGGCACCTTTGACTTCGTGGAATGGAACCGGAGGACCCGGGATCTGCTAACCGCAAAGCAGGCGCAAGTCTCCTATCGTGAGAAGCCCGGCAATCACGTGTGGGGCTTGTGGCAAAAGGAACTCCCCGACGGATTGCGCCACTTTTTTACCAGCGGGTTCTCTTCACGTTAATCCGTTTATCTCTTTGATTTCATCATAACGGTATTGTCTGCCGTCGCTTAAGAAGATGCCCTCATGGGTGGCTTTGTCGATCTCGCCTGCGACCTGTCGGGCGTCGGTTAACACGATGTTGACCACCTTGCTCTCATCGCGCTGCATCTGGTTCATCACCAATTGACGCTGTTTCGCTGAAATCACGGATTCATCCCTCTTTTCCCTCAAGGTAACTAGGAATTTCCAAAAGTTAGGCCTTGGAAACAGCCCCTTGGAAAGATTCGGGGCCACGCCCGACGCAGCAAGGGACCCCACTCGGTACTGCTTTCACTATCGCCAAGTGGGTGGAGCGTTAGCTATGGTCGGGTGGGTTTTTCATGGACACTCATAGTATTTCTTATCGGAAATGGATTTACTCTCTTCTTGATGGGGGGTAGGGGAAATACGATCGTATATTTTTACCTGTTGACGTATTTTTTTAACCTTGCTATACTCAACAGCGTTGCACAGATGATTTCCTCAAGTAAATAATCAAAATCCTCATCGCAGTTCGGGGTGAGGTAGAGGTTGCGGGATTCATCAGTAGCCGGCAGGAGACTACGTGGGGTCAATGAACGCCGGTGAAAGGGAAAACCGCCGAAGCATGAACATGCCACATCGTGTTCATGCTGGGGCTGCATCGAACAGGTGCAGAACTGTCACAGGTGCGTCTCACCTGTGGAGCACTATCTTTTTTCGAACTGGATGCGGGTTTCCCATGGGAAACGCCGTGAACACACGTTCATCGGTGTTTTTTTATTTTTCCAACAGGAGGACTTATTCATGAATCAAACAAACAAATGGGGCTTTTGGCTGCTGACTGCCTTTGTGGTTGGCAACATGGTCGGCTCCGGTATTTTCATGCTGCCGAGCACGCTGGCTCAATCCGCCAGTCCGCTTGCTGTCATCATTGCCTGGCTGCTTACAGGCTTGGGCGTGCTTATGATCGCATTTGTCTTTGGAAATCTGTCGCTACGCCGTCCGGAGTTGACGGCTGGTCCGCAAAGCTATGCGCGTGCCATGTTCCAGTCGCCGCGCGCGGGCAATATGGCCGGTTACAGCATGGTCTGGGGATACTGGGTGGCCAACTGGGCGGGAAACGTCGCCATCATCACCACCTTTGCCGGTTATCTCTCCACCTTTTTCCCTGTGATGCGTGATGAAACCGTGCTGTTTACCCTCTCTTCCTTCCCGATCGAAAAAGGGAAACTGACCACCTTCCTGGTTTGCACCGTCTTGTTGTGGGGAATTCACACCCTGCTCGTCCGCGGTTTGAACGGGGCGGGAAAATTGAACTTCCTGTCCACCGCCACCAAGGTATTGGGCTTTGTTCTGTTCATCTGTGCATGTCTGTTAGCGTTTGACAGCGCCAACATGGGCTCTTTCTACACGCCAGTCGAAGATGAAAACGGCGTCATGCAAAACCTGTCCGGCCAAATCAACCTGGCGATGATCTCCACCCTGTGGGCGTTTGTGGGAATTGAGTCTGCCGTTGTGCTTTCGGGACGCGCCCGTTCCCAACGTGACGTGCGTTCCGCTACGATTGTCGGCTTGTTGATTGCCGTCACCATTTACATGGGGATCAGCCTGCTCACCATGGGCGTACTTCCGCTTGAACAGTTGAAAGCATCCGACAAACCGTTGGTTGACGCGCTTTCCCTGGTCATTGGTAATTCCGGCGCCACCATCATGGCCGTACTGGCGATCGTCTCCTTGACCGGTTCGTCGATCGGTTGGATCCTGCTTGGCTCGGAACCGCCTTTCCAGGCAGCTCGTGCCGGCATGTTCCCTGCCTTTTTCGGCAAAGTGAACAAAAACGGCAGCCCGGTCGGTTCTCTGACCGTAACCAACATCATGTCACAAATGTTTATCTTCTCGACGATTTCCGGCACCATTGCCGAGGCGTTCAGCTTTGTCATTACCATAGCTACACTGGCTACTCTGCTTCCGTATCTGGTTTCTGCCATCTACCAGCTAAAGCTGGTGTTGACCGGGGAAACCTATCAGCAGCAAAGCGGTTCACGTATCAAGGACGCTCTCATCGCGATCCTGGCCATGGCCTTCTCGGTATGGGTTATCAAAACCGGTACGTCCGATATGAAAACGCTCTTGTTTGGCCTCTGCTTGTATCTCGTCGGATTCCTGCTTTACCCGCTGATGCAGCCGCGTCGGAAACCGGATGCTTCCGAGTCTGCACAAGTCGCGATGGAAACGAAATAATCACGGAAAAACAAGGACCGGGTTCTAGAGGCAACCCGGTCCGCTTTTACTTTTTCTCCTTCCGTTCCTGTAAGAGAGATAACAAGGTAAGGATATCCCCCGCCAATACCAAGACAGCAGCCAGGATTGCAAGATCTTCCGTCGACCACTCTCCCTGTTTCCCCACGCGGTCACCGCCCCTATTGCCTATTTTCCCTTACAGTGTATGAACAGATGTCCGGCTCGTGACCGGGCTCCTGTACTGTTTGAATGGATTTTGGGGAAAGCTAGGAGCGATAAGGGGGAATCACCTTGACAGATCCCAACCGTTTACCTGAACCGCCGGACGCTCTCTTGCACGACTTGTACGAGCTGTACTTTCCACCACGGGATGAAGAGATGTACCTTCCCCCGATCGATTGGTCTGAATGGGCCGATCTGGTATAACTCTGATATGGAAAGAAGCGGGGTCGACTCCCCGCCTCTTTTTTCGTGTAAAAGAATGTATAAATTTGGACATCCCATACAGCGGCTAGAAAAGTGTTCGGGGCCCCGCCCGGCGAAGAAAGGGACCCCACTCGGCACAGCGATAGCAAACGCCGAGTGGGTCGAGGATAGCTAATGACGGGTGGGTTTTCTTATGCTGTCAGCACAGCTTCTACCGCTTGCAGTGTCCTGATGATGTCGTCATCAGAGATGTGTCGATGCGTCGTAAACCGGACGACATGCTCGTCAAAATCGACAGCCAGAACGCCTTTCTCCGCGAGGCGGGACAGTAGTTCTGCCGCCGTGAGGTTCACCGTTTCTGTCCGGACAAGCACAATGTTGGTTTCCACCGGAAGTACTTCCAGGGACAGCTTGGCCAGCCCTTCGGCCAACAGTTGAGCCCGGTTATGGTCTTCCTGAAGCCGTTCGACCATCTCGGTCAAGGCGAGGATTCCCGGCGCCGCCAAATACCCAGCCTGCCGCAAGCCGCCGCCCAGCTTTTTGCGCCACCAGCGCGCTTCTTCAATGAACTCGCGGCTGCCTGCGAGGATGGAACCGACTGGAGCGCTTAATCCCTTTGACAAACACACCTGGACAGAATCCGTCCAGCGGGTAAATTCGCTGACATCCCTTCCCAACGCCACAGCGGCGTTAAACAGGCGCGCCCCGTCCAAATGGACACCGACGCCGTTTTGGTTGGCTATTTCGTATACTTCCTTCATCTGTTCCGGTGACACGACTGCGCCCCCCGCGCGGTTATGGGTGTTTTCCATGCACACCAGCCTGGTCCGCGGGAAGTGAATGTTCTTTCCGCGAATCGCAATCGCCACGTCTCTTGCCTGCATCGCGCCTCGTATACCGGTTACCGTTCTCGTCTGTACCCCGGCCAAAGCGGCTACCGCTCCCCCTTCGTAATAAAAAATGTGGGAATCGGCCTCCAAAATGACTTCATCGCCGTTGACGCAGTGGGTCAAGACCGCTACCTGATTGCCCTGGGTACCGCTTGTGACAAAAAGCGCCGCCTCTTTGCCCAGTCGCTCTGCCGCAATGCTTTCCAAACGATTTACGGTAGGGTCCTCGCCGTAGACATCATCCCCTACTTCCGCTTCCGCCATGGCGCGGATCATCGCTTCCGTCGGTTTCGTCACCGTGTCGCTCCGCAAATCTATCAACATGGAACTTCTCTCCCTTCTTCTCTGTACATCTGGTACCATCATAGCACTTTCTCCATTGCTTTTCGATTTCTCTCTTTGTTACTATAAAGGAGATCAATTTTCCAATGTTAGGAGACCTGCCCCCATGAAAGTAAAAATTACACGCAACGCCGCCAAGCAACTGTCCGAGGTACTGGCACAGGAAGAAGATAAAGATCTGAAACTGCGCGTCTACGTTACACATAAACACGGCGATCACGCTCACTACGGCCTCGCGTTGGACAAACCGGGCGATGACGATGTGGTCGTCTCTACCGATAAGGAGATTGACGTCGTGGTGAAAAAAGACGAAGAACTGCTCGATGGTGTTGTAATCGACTATCTGTACCTGCCGGAAGAAGGCTACGTGATCACCAATCCGACCAAAGGCAACACGGGAGATCATTAATCGATCGCAAAGAGGCAAAACCCTCTACCAATTCGTAACGGGTAGAGGGTTTTCGTTTGCTAGAAACCAGCGTTTTCATGATCCAGTAGATCTTTCGGCACATCCTTCAACAACGGGGTCATCTGTCCCTCGACATGCAGCATCAGCAGGCGGTGAACGGGTCGCGTCATGGCGACGTAAAGCAGTTTTGCATCCATTTCGCTGGTTGAATAGCTGTCTACGTCGAGTAGAATCACCACATCAAACTGCAATCCCTTGGTCAGGTAGGCGGGCATCGCGCTTACGCCCCCGGGAAACGCTGTGTCCTTGCTGCCGAGCAGGGTGATGTCGGGCAGGCTGGATCGCAGCGCTTTGTAAGCATTTTTACTTTCCTCGATCGTTTTGGTTACGATCGCGATGGTTTGAAACCCTTCCTTACGGTACTCCTCCACACGACGAGTCACTTGTTCCCACTGTTCCGTCCGACTGGGCACCGGGAGCAGGATCGGCTTTTGTCCATGCCGCAGCACCGGTTTGGCCAGCACCGTCTCCGGCAGGCTGATCGCTTTCAGTACCTGGTTGGCGCAGCGCATGATTTCTACAGTGGAACGGTAGCTTTGCGCCAGCGTGTAGTACTCGGCCCGCAATGGGGTAAAAACTCCCTCCAGAAGCTCTTCCCAGGAATGCAGGCCTCGATAGGAGTGAATGCCTTGGGCGATATCGCCCACGATAGTGACCGACTGACGCTTCGTCATCATCGCAATGACGGCGATTTCCAAGGCGCTTAAGTCCTGTGCCTCATCCACGACAGCATGATCGAACTGTCTTGCATGATCCAGTCCTTCCAACAGGTGCTTGAGATAGAGCAGCGGAGCGAGATCCTCCGCTTCGATTCGTTCCTGCTCATACAGTTCACGGGAAGAACGTGAGATATGCTCAATCTCCTGATCGGATAGTTCCTGGGGAGCCAACCTTCGCAGACGCTCCGGGTCGCTCATCAGCTGGCGGTACAGTGTGAACACATCCGGCTTGGGAAAAACGGCCAGGTACCTGTCCAGGATCTGCTCCAGCATTTTTTCAAACTTGGCCAATCCCTGCTTGTCCAGATCGACTTTCAGCTCGCGAAGATGGGCGAACAGTTGTTTGTTCATTTCCTGCTTCAGATGTTTGCGCAGCGCCTCCACCCTGTTCTTGTACGGCAGATTCCGAAACTGTTCGGTAAACAACTGCTTGATGATGCTGCCCTCAATGGTAAAAACCTGATTCGTCCTGTTGTATACAAAGCTTAGTTTTTTATAAGGAATTTCTTCTTCCACAATATGCCGCAGGCAGTTTTCCAGCGTTTCCCGACATTCGAGCGAGCCTTTAAAATGGAGACGGTCCCATGCCGTCTCCTGCTCCCGGCGGTCCTGTCCCGCTTCAAAAAACAGGATCAGCGGCTTGTTCGGATCGGCAATCCGCCAGCCTTTGGGCAGCAACGGTTTGACCATGCGCGCGGCCCAATCGATGAAGGTGGACTGCTGTACATCGTCCACTCCAAGCTCCGGCAGTACTTCGGAGATGTAGTTGAGGAACAACCGGTTGGGTGCGAATACCATAAATTTTTTGGACGCAATCGAATCCTGATAATTGTAAATCAAGTACGAGAGTCGATGCAGGGCAATGGTGGTTTTCCCGCTGCCTGCCACTCCCTGAACCACGACCGGCCGATCCTTTTCCGCCCGGATGATGTCGTTCTGCTCGGATTGGATGGTAGCGACAATATCTTTCAGCCTGCTGTCGTTCGTCTGATTCAGATTGGCTGCGAGGAACTCATCAATGAACCCTTCCTGTAAAAATTCATCAGGATCGCCCATCTCACGGTGAATGGTTTCCTTGAGTGCCCCGTCATAAATCCCCGTAATCTTTCCCTTCTCGATGGCAAAATTGCGCTTCAGCTTCACCTCTCCGCGGACGATCCCTTTGCCTGTGCGATAAAACGCATCCTTGCTCTCTCCGCTGTAGTAAAGGCTGGCAATCGGCGCGCGCCAATCGACTACGATGGCATCGAACGTATCACTCTTGACGATGCCCCGTTTGCCGATGTACACACTGTCCAGCTCGTACGTCTCGTCTTTCAAAAAATCGACCCTGCCAAAGTACGGTTTGTCCCTTCCCTGCTCTTCCAGATAGCGCAGGTCCTTTGCTTTTTTGGAGTTGACCACCTGTTTGACGTAATCGTCGGTCGCCTCTCTTATGTCCTGCCTTATCATCTCAATTTCCCTATCAATCTGTTGAACGGTCTGATCCAACCGTTTTTGTTCCATTTCATAGTCCCGATGATGGATCATCACGCGCATCCCCCTTTATAGAGGATGTTTAAAAAGTCCGGGAAACATTGCCGTCGCATCTCTTCGTTGCGTCGTCGCTCCGCTGCGCAGCACAGGACGTGCAAGTGTCGGCGTTGCCCCAGGACGGGGCGCTCTTAGCCGACCTCGCGACTTCCGCGCCTCGATGTGCAAGTGTCGGCGTGGCCCCAGGACGGGGCGCTCTTAGCCGACCTTGGCTCTGTTTGTCCTCCTTTTTAAACGCCCCATAATACGAAAATTCTTGTTGGTTCTTCCAAATCTATGTATTACGTGATGCAGCGTCCCAACCAAATGCCTGCGCCTGCGCCCAACAGCCCGACGATGACACTGACCAGCGCGTAGAGGATTGCTTTCCCCAAGTTCCCGTCGAGAGCAAACGTCACCACTTCAAGAGAAAAGGTTGAAAAGGTAGTGAATCCGCCGAGCATCCCGGTCGTAAGCAGCAGGTATAACTCCGGAGAAAACCAGCCCTTTTCCTTTCCCCAGACAAAGAAAAGTCCGATGCAAAAAGAACCCCATACATTGGCCAGCCAAGTGCCTGCCGGCCAGCCCGGCAGATTAAACAGAAGCCCCAACCAGTACCGCATCAGCGATCCTGCGGCTCCTCCAAGTGCGACAGCAATCCAGCTCATCACGGTTTCCTCCTTATCGTTCAACTGAACAAAAAAACATCCAATCGCCAAGCGAGGATGTCTTTTGTCCATGTCATATCCAATTATATTAATGCTTCGGACCGTTTTCTTCAAGGTCTTCCACATAGCGAATGGAATCCAGGTTCGCTTTCAGAGATGCCTTCACGGAGTCAATGTATTTTTGACGGAGCTTTTGCTGCTCTTGTTTTTCCTCTTCCGTGAGGCCGGTCTCTTTCGACTTTTTCGCCAGTTCGTTAATGCGTTTGATTTCTGCGTCCGTAACCAAAAGCGCTACCTCCTGTCACATAAGAATGCCGCTCTATTATAACACAACAGGAAGAGCATGTGATTGGGAAGAATACGCAAAGATGCACTTTCTTTCTTTATTTCAACGGGATTTTGATGTTTTGACCGGGATAGATCATAACGCTGTCCAACCGGTTCAACTCCATAATGGCATCCACCAGTTCCTGCACATTCATGCCAGCCGCATCCTGATGGCGTTTCGCCAGCTTCCACAAGCTGTCTCCCGCTTGAACCGTAATCAGTTTGCTCGCCGGTTCCTGATGGGATTCGGATGCGAACACAAGTTCTGTCAACAGATAAAAAAAGAGAGTAAATGCCAGCAAAAAGATGAGTGCCTGACCTCTGGTAATGCCTATGCGACCTTTGCGAACCGGCTTTTTCGCAAAACGATTATGTACGGATACGGTATTCATCATAATAGCCCCCTACAAACACTTGTTCTGTTTCTTGATTCTAGAATAATGCGAACATACGTTCATGTCAAGAGAAAAAAACGAACTTATGTTTGTCGAACGCAAGATCCCATGGTATAATATAGAAAACTTTTCGTATAAAAAGCTTCTGTCGAAGTCCATTCGTAGAAGCTGGTTCTTCCTTAGAGGAAGCTTTTTATGCGTTTCGGAAAGTTTCAGATACTGATGCATTAACGCTGTAGCAAACTTAAACTTTCCTACACGATAAAAAAAGCTTCTGTCGAAGTCCATCGTAGAAGCTGGTTCTTCCTTAGAGGAAGCTTTTTATGCGTTTCGGAAAGTTTCAGATACTGATGCATTAACGCTGTAGCAAACTTAAACTTTCCTACACGATGAGAAAACCCAGGCGACGTAAGCTGACGCTGGTGTCGGCTGGGGCCCCGAACCCTTTCCGAGACGCTGTATTTGACGGTCCCTTTTTATACATTCCTATATTCCAAAAATGAGGTGTCACTCATGTCCAAACTGTCCAATCGTCAGCAAGCTATCATTGACTTTATCCGTAAAGAAGTAAAAGACAAGGGATATCCTCCCTCGGTTCGGGAAATTGGCGAGGCAGTCGGCCTCGCATCCAGCTCCACCGTGCATGGTCATCTCGCCCGCCTGGAGAAGAAAGGCCTGATTCGCCGGGACCCGACCAAGCCTCGTGCGATTGAGTTGTTGAGCGACGAAGATCGTTTCCAGGACGATTTCGAATTGTCGGTCGTTCGTGTCCCCGTAGTCGGTAAAGTTACCGCGGGCCAGCCCATTACCGCAGTGGAGGACGTGGAAGAGTATTTCCCGTTGCCGGAAAATATCGTCACTTCGGACAAGGTGTACATGCTCCGCGTTTCCGGTGACAGTATGATCGAAGCAGGCATCCTGGACGGCGATTACGTGATTGTGCGCCAGCAGAGTGTCGCCAATAACGGTGACATTGTGGTCGCCATGACGGAAGAAGACGAAGCCACAGTGAAGCGTTTTTTCAAGGAAAAAAACCACTTCCGCCTGCAGCCGGAAAATTCAACCATGGAACCGATCATCCTTGATTCTGTAACCATTCTCGGCAAAGTGATCGGCGTGTACCGTCTGCTTCACTAGACACAGTACGAAAAAAGCGTGTTTAGAGCCATGGAAGGGGTATCTCCATGGCTCTTGTGAATCTCGATTTTCATTCCGTAGAAACGGTTTATTTTTTTGTCCAAGCAGTTTCGAGTCCTCTGCATACACTATATCGAGGGTGCGCTGGATAGGATGCGGCAGATCATCCCACATCGCTCGCTCCACCCCAATTTACTGCGTGTTAGACCATGTGCTGACACGCCTTTTTTATCGACCCGTTCCGTTTATTGGAAAACGAAGGCGTTCTCTTTGCTTCGCTTCGTTGCCAGCCCGCCAAGGGGTTTATCTGTCCGCTCCGAGACGATCCACGGGGCGGGGGCTCAACATCTGGGTTTCACAAGGAAGGGAGACTAACACCCCCTTGATCCCCGTGTCTACGTCTCTACGCTGGCAGGCTGGCAAAGGCGCTCCGCAAATGAAAACAGCCCCCCTATCCAAACCAAGAGAGCACATTTGCAGTGCTCTCCGAGTTGGGTACTTGATTTGACCGATACAGGCATGTGTCTACTCATTCCCGCATTTCGATAAGGTTCGCAGGATATGAAATGCAAAGCGAACACTTTGACCTACATACCCTACTTTATTGAAAGTGCCAATGATATAAACATCCATTGCAGGATTGTAAAACAGAAAGGAACCGGTCGAACCTATATGTCCCCATACGTTATATTTTTGAATAAATGGAATCATCCGGACCCTCATGAGACCATAACCATAATCTACGCCCATCCACATTTTTGTCCATTTTTGCATGGTTTCAAGTGATTCATGTTGGATGATCTGATTTCCTACCAATGCTTTCATAAATACAAGTAAATCTTCGGACGTGCTAACCGTTTGCCCTGCAGCATAAATACTGCTGAAACTGCGGTAGTTTTCAACGTTAATGGGTCCTTCCAATGAATATAGACTGGCTACAGGGTAACTGCTTTTTACTGCGGGCTCCGAATACTGGGATAAATAGGAGTGATTCATATGGAGTCGCTGAAAAATGTACTCATGGAGCACTTCATGATAAGGCCTAGACGTAATCTTTTCGATAATCAATCCTAAAAGGTTAAAACCTGTATTTGTATAGTGCAAGCCATTTCCCGGTGAAAAACGGGGGCTAAGGTATTGCTTTGACCATTGGATGGTTTCTTGCGGGGTCCAAACTCGTGAAGGTTCTTCAAGCAGAATCTTCAAAAAATGTTTGCCCCCTTTAGGTTTATCTTCATAATAATCCGGAAGTCCTGATGTATTGCTTACTACATGTTCGATACGAATTTCATTGGAATAGTCTTTGCCTTTATAGATATGCAAGTCTTTTAAGATCTCTTCCGGTAAATACTTCGCAATCGGATCACTATAGCGAACTTTTCCTTCTTCAACTAGCATTGCAATAATCACAGCAGTAAACGTTTTTCCAATGCTTGCAGTATGATAAGGTTGCTCTGGATCCGCAGGCATATCGTCTGTTTGCCCGTAAGCCATATTCCAGTGAATATGAAGCTTATCCGAATGAATCAGCAAATAAGCATTCAGAAGCTTTGGATTGGAGTCAACGATTCCACGCAGTTTTTTTTCAATCGTTGCTTTTGCTTGTTCTTGTTTCATTATTTTCCTCCGTTCAATTAGAGAGGCGCCCCTTCCTTTCTGCTATTCAGCAACACACGGATCGTCCCGACAATGACAGTCTCCCCTGACTGTTTTTTCACCTGTTGCCGGACGGTGAGAACGCCTTTTCCGTCCTCTCGAGAGAGAACATCGGTCACTTCCATTTCTACGTGCACGGTGTCGCCAATAAAGGTTGGCGCCGTAAATCGGAGGTGATCAATCCCGTAGAACGCAACCACGACATTCGGATCCATTTGTATCAATCCGGTGGCCACGGACAAAATCAAGGTGCCATGGGCAATTCGCTGTTGAAACATCGTCTCTTTGGCAAACTCCTGATCCGTGTGCAGCGGGTGCCAATCCCCGCTGAGACCGGCGAATAAGATGATATCCGTTTCCGTTATGGTCCGACCGCGTGATCTCCACAATTCACCCATTTCGTATTCTTCTACATATTTGGTAAACATTGTTCATTTCCCTCCTTGTTCTCTCAAAACGTTCTTGAGAATTTTACCCGTTGCATTGCGAGGCAATTGCGGAATGATTTCGAGAAACTTCGGCATTTTAAAATGGGCAAGCTTTCCCTCGCAGTGATTTCTGAGTTCCTCCACTGTAAGCGATTGCAAATGATCTTGTAAAACCACAAAGGCCTTGACTGATTCTCCCCAAAATTCATCATGCACACCGATCACGGCAACCTCGCGAACCCCTGGATACCGCATGATCACCTGCTCGACCTCGGTCGGATAAACGTTTTCTCCTCCTGTGATAATCATGTCTTTTTTCCGATCTACGATGTAGAAAAAGCCCTCTTCATCAACACGTGCCAAATCCCCCGTATAAAACCAGCCCTCTTTCATCACGTTCTGAGTCGCTTCCGGCAAATTCCAATACCCCTTCATGACATTCGGCCCGCGAACAATTAACTCTCCAATTTCATTTGCTTGCACATCGATCCCCGCTTCGTTTACCACACGCGCATCGGTATGAATCGGCGTCTTTCCGATGGAGCCGTTTTTCCGCAAACTGTTCGCCGGATCGAGCAAGGCTACGAACGGTGCCGTTTCCGTTAAGCCGAACCCTTCATAAAAAGGGATGTTCCGTTTCTGGAAAAATTCGATTACAGTAAGCGGGCAGGGCGCACCTCCAGATACGTTCAGCCGGAGCGAGCCAAGGTCGTAGTGGTCGAAGTTGGGGAGATGCATGATCGCCAACCACATGGCTGGCACCATGAACAGGGTTGTGATTTTTTCTTTTCCGATCGTCTCCAAGGTGAGTACCGGATCAAATTTGTCGTGGAGAACGACCTTCCCGCCTTTATAGAGCAGCGTGGTGGTAAATACATTCATTCCGCCGATATGAAAAAGAGGCGCTACGGTAAGCGTACTGTCATCATCCTGCAATGACATTGCATGAACGGCATTAATGGCGTTCCACAAGGTATTGCCGTGTGACAGCATCACACCTTTGGGTTTGCCTGTGGTACCGGAGGTGTACATCATCATGTGCACATCATCGATGTGAACCGAAACATACGGCTCCTGATTGTTCCCTTCACGCAACAACCCTTCGTATTCCAATTGGCCAAATGGAACGGCAGCACCCACGTGTACCCACGTTTGAATGGCAGTCTTTCGTTTGGTTAACTCTGTCACTGCCGCTTGCATTCGTTCATCATAGAACAGCCAGTCCACTCCTGCATCGTTTGCAATATACTCTATCTCATCAACGCTCAGCCGATAGTTGATCGGCACACAAATGGCACCGATCTTGGCGCAAGCGAATAAAACCTCGATCATCTCATTTGTATTAAATAAAATGGCACCAACGCGCGTCCCTTTTTGAACACCCTGTGCAAGGAAACAATCAGCCAACCGATTCACTCTCTCATTGAATTGAGCATAGGTGAATCGCTTCTCTCGATAGACAAGCGCTGTTTTGTCCCCAAACCGTTCACATTGCTTAGGCAGCCAGGAACCGATCCCTTTTACCATACGTTTCACCCCGTTCCGCTTTATTGATCATCGGAGATTTGATACAGGTGTTTATACTGTTCACGAAGGATCGATTTTTGAATTTTTCCTGTGGTCGTCATCGGCAGCTTTTCCACAATTTTTACCCGTTTGGGAATCTGGAAACCGGCCAGGTGCTGCTTGCAATGCTCGAGCAGTTCTTCTTGCGTAAGCGATTCACCGGGAACAGGTATCACAAAGGCGGTTACGGCTTCGTTCCAATGTTCATGAGGCAGACCGACAACGGCAGCACTTGCCACCTTTTTATGCAGGTACATGACTTGTTCAACCCGGATGGACGCTACATTTTCACCGCCGGTCTTAATCATGTCCTTCTTGCGATCGACAAATACCATGAGACCGTCTTCATCGAAATACCCCAAGTCACCGGTATGATGCCAACCGTACGCTCTGCTCATCTCGGTCGCTTCTTCGTTTTTCAGGTAGCCGTTCATGACGTTGGGCCCTCGGTGCACAATTTCCCCGATTTGTCCGGGTGGAAGCAGGTTCCCCTTTTCATCCATCACCGCCGTGTCGTTCATTATCGTTGAAGTTCCCCAGTACGATCCGAATTTCCGCAGTTGATCTTCCGGTTTAAAAATCATCGTGGCCGGATAGATTTCGGTTTGCCCCGTTCCGAGCGAGAAATCTGCTTTCAATTCGTGAATCGCCGTTTCCAATGTAATCTGATCCATCGGCGCCATCGCGTACAAGCATGATTGCAGCGAACTGAGATCATAAGAGGACCGGTTGGGGTGCGCCAGAATCATTCGATACATCATCGGCAAGGCGAACATGTTTGTGATTTTTTCTTCCTGAATGGATCTCATCAGGGATTCCGGTTCAAAACGTTTCAAGATGATACTGGTGCCGCCGATCGTGACAAAGGTTTGCAAAAACGTATGCTGTGCGCAATGAAACAACGGCATCAGAACGGTTTGGACACAATGAGGCTTTATGTCCAGCTCGATGATGTTGCTGAGTGCTGAAAACGCAACGGAAAGGTGGCTGATCATGACGCCTTTTGGCATTCCTGTCGTTCCGCTCGTGTACATGATTTGCGCGACTTCACGGTCTGTAATCTCTACTTCAGGATCGTCGGCAGAATATTCAGAATAAATCTGATAAAACGGCGCATCCTCAGCAGGAATCATGATGAACGCGGGAGACACTCTCAGCAGGTCTTCGCGAGCTGCTTGCAGGAACGGCTCATCCGCAACAAGCAATTTTGCTTCGCTGTGGTGCAAGATGTAGAGCTTTTCCTCCAACGATAATCCCGGATTGAGCGGAACCCACGTTAACCCTGCCTTGGCAATCCCGTACATCACAATCACGAAAGGAAGGGAATTTCCGCAGATGGTAGCCACGGTGTCTCCTTTTTTCAATCCTTGCGCGAGCAAATAATGAGCAAACTGATTGCATTGTCTGTCCAACTCGGCAAACGTGATTCGGTTCATTCCATCCACAATCGCCGTCTTGTCGGGATATTTGCGAGCGCTGCGGCGCAATGCATCCCCAATGGCTACCCGATTGATCACAGAGATATTCATCATCGCTGCATACTCCTTTTCTGTGCGTATTGTTGTTTCAACGTCACTTTTTGCACTTTCCCTGCCGGGGTTAACGGCAGCTGATTGACAAATTCAAAGGAAAAGGGCACTTTATAGTCGGCCAGACAAGCTCGACAGAACGTCATCAATTCTTCGCTGGCAGGCTCTTGATCCGGTACGGGCACGATGTAATAATGCCCTACTTCTCCGTACACCTCATGGGGAACGCCTATTCCGGCAGCGATGGCAACCTTTGGATGAGAGGCCAGGACGTTTTCGATCTCGATCGGATACACGTTGTATCCTCCCTGAATGTACATCTCTTTTTTCCTGCCTTTGAAATGAATCAGGCTGTTCTCATCGATGGATGCCAGATCCCCCGTGTACAACCACCCCTCCGGACCAAACGCTTCTTCCGTCTCTTCCGGCATGTCGTAATAACCTTTTGCTACACACTCCCCCTGAATGGTCAGTTCTCCCACTGCACCCCTGGGCACTTCTTGCTTGTGTTCGTCTACCACCTTGATTTGATAATCACCGATCGCGACCCCTAAACTCTTTGCCGCCTCCTCCCATTCATCATGCAGAGGAGATAACACACAGGCACCAGACGTTTCGCTCAGCCCATACAAGTTAATGATCCGGGCCTGCGGCATTTTCATTCGAATGCGTTGCAGCAGATCCGGGTCCACGTTGGATCCTCCGACAATACAATAGCGAATCGGGGAAAAATTGCAGCGGTCAATGTCCTTGTAGCCCAGCAGCATGACGTACATGGTGGGGACCCCAGCCATGATTGTCGGCTTCCCTTGATGAATGGCCTCAAGCACCCAATCCGGGCGAAAACTGGGAATCAACGTCACGCTTGCCTGGCTGACCAATGCGGAAAGAATCGTACAGGTGATCCCGCCGACATGGCTAAGCGGTAGACTGCAGATGATGTTGTCTTCTGCTCCAAACCTTAAATGCTGCGCTTCGGCACGAGCCGAGCTGGTCATACTGCGGTGGGTAATCATGCTTCCTTTCGGCTTTCCCGTGGTTCCTGACGTGTAAATCATAATCAGCGTATCGTCATCCTGCACTTGCTGACGCGCCTGTAAAAGCTGCTCCCTGTCGGTCTCTTTCTCTGCCAGTTGGGCAAAGGAATAGCTGCCTTCGAATCCGTTCCCGATGAAGATGTAGTGCGTCAACTTCGGTACATGAGTACGAAATTGTCCGAAAAAGGAGGCGTAATCAAAATCCTGCAAGGTATCGAGACAGACGAGCGCTTTGCATTCGGATTGATTGAGCATGTAATCGAATTCGGCGGCCCGGTATCGCGGGTTCAGGGTAACGACCACGGCACCGATTTTGGCGGCGGCAAAGAATGTCATCAGCCATTCTGGTTGATTCAAAGCACAAATCCCGATTTTGTCTCCTCGTTGAATGCCAATCTGTAAAAAAGCGGTTGCCAGCCGATCAGACTGTTCATCCAACTCCCGAAAGGAGATGACTCCTTGTTTGTCATATAAAAAAGGCTTGTCGGGGCACGTGTGAACAGACTCCTGCAGCGCATCCAATAAACTCGACATAAACGCCCTCCTCTTACAAAATGCCCAGCCTTTTTACCAGGATCTCATTCATGATTTGCGTGGTTCCGCCTCCTATCGTCAGTAATCTTGCATCACGCCAATAACGCTGTACGGGCATTTCCATCATGTACCCGCTTCCCCCGTGGATCTGGACAGCTTTATCGGTTACGCGCGCGGCCATTTCCGTTGCGAATGTTTTGGCCATGGTGGCTTCCGTTGTCACGTCCATTCCTTGCCGGTACAGGTCGATGGCGTGGTAGGCAATGGCTTTCGCTTTTTCAATATCTACAGCCATGTCCACCATCATATGCCGCAAGACCTGGAAATGGGCAATGGGCCCCCCGAATTGTTTTCGTTTTTTGCTGTATTCCATTGCCGCTTGGAGTGCCAATTCTGAAGTGACGATCGCAAGCAGTCCTAAAACAATTCGTTCCCATTGAAAGTTTTTCATGATGTAGGTAAAGCCTTCATTTTCTTGCCCGATGAGATTCGTGGACGGTACCTTCACTCCGTCAAAAATAAATTCTGCCGTATCTGATGCACGCCAGCCCAACTTGTCGAGCTTCTTGCCGACGCGGACCCCTTCGGTTTTTGCATCGACAAGGAACAAGCTAATCCCGCGATACCCCTTTTCAGGAGCGGTTTTGGCGGCGACCACGATGTAGTCCGCTTGCACTCCGTTGGTAATGAACATTTTGGAGCCGTGCAGGAGATAGTGGTCATCCCTTTTTTCGGCTCGCGTCCGAATGGAAGAAACGTCTGAACCGGCATCCGGCTCGGTGATGGCCAGCGCAAAAATTTTTTCACCGGATAGACCGACAGGTACGTACTTCCGCTTCTGATCGTCATTCCCAAAATGATAAATCGGAGGCAGGGCAATTCCGATGTGAGCACCAATCGAAGCGGCTGTTCCCCCTGAACCACAACGTCCGATTTCCTCCAGCAACACCGCTTCCGAAATCATATCAAGTCCGCTGCCCCCGTATTCTTCCGGAACCGACATTCCCAAAAAGCCCAGTTCACCCATGCGATGAAAAACGGAGCGCGGCACTCTTCCCTCCCGTTCCCACTGTTCCACGTACGGGGTGATTTCCTTCTCCACGAATTTCCGTACGGTTTTGCGAAGCATCTCATGCTCTTCCGTAAAGATCCAGTGCCCCATGCTTCCTCCCCCCTTTTTACAATCCGATTCCCATCTCTTTTGAAATGATTTCCTTCATGATTTCATCCGTACCGGCTCCGATGCGGTACAAGCGGGTATCCCGCCAAAGTCGCTGGACGGGATTTTCCATCATGTACCCGCTCCCCCCAAAAATCTGCAGTGCACGATCCGTCACCCAATGAGCCATCTGAGCACTGGCCAGTTTGACGATGGAAATTTCTTTGCTGGGAACCTCTCCGCGCGCAAAGCGGTACGCAGTGGCATACGTCAATTGGCGGCACACCTCTATTTCCGTGGCCATCTGGGCCAGCAGGTGTGAAATCACCTGAAACTGATTGATCGTCTGCCCGAACTGCTTGCGCGTTTTGGCGTAATGGAGAGCCATCTCATACGCGTATTGGGCAGCCTCTACAGCCCCTGCAGCCGCAATCATTCGTTCTCCTTGCAGTTCCCACATGAGGTAGTAGAATCCTTTTCCTTCTTCTCCCAACAGATTGCCGACCGGAACGCGAACGTTTTCGAAAATGATTTCCGCCGTATCCGAAGAGCGCATGCCGACTTTGTCCAGCTTCCGGCTAATGGTGATGCCGGGGCGATCCAGTTCAACGAGAATGATGCTGATGCCCTTGTACCCCGGAGCATCTGACGTGCGGACAACCAGGGTGATGAAGTCAGCGCGAGGACCGTTCGTGATAAACATTTTCGACCCGTTGATGACCCATTCGTCCCCGTCGCGAACCGCTCTCGTACGGATGGACGCAACGTCCGAACCATGATCCGGCTCCGAAATTCCGATGGCCGCGATTTTTTCTCCGCGGATCGCAGGCTTCAAAAAACGTTCATGCTGTTCTGCGTTCCCGAATTGATAGATCGGCGGAGTGGCCATGTCGGTCTGGACGGCGATGGCCATCGGGAAGCCGCCGCAGCCGCATCGAATCAGTTCCTCCGCAAGGACGATCCCCATAAAGTAATCTCCGCCCTGGCCGCCCACTTCTTCCGGGTACCGCAATCCGAGGAATCCCAGGTCTCCCATGCGCTTTACGATGGCAGCCGGAAATTCGCCAGTTTCTTCCCATTCCTCAATGTACGGCGTGATTTCTGACGCCACAAACTTCCGAATCACTTTGCGCATCTCTTCATGTTCAACTGTAAAGTAAGGCGCGTGTCGGGACATGGAGGCTACCTCTCCCTTCCTTTGATTTCCATGCGAAGCAGATTGGACCCAAAGCATTTTCCCAGGTTATCCATCCGGATCGAGCTGGAACCTCCCCCGTTCAATGCTGATGTGCATACAAACTTCAACGCAAGTACGTTCGGCACTTCGTATCGCGTGACCTCTCCCTCAACCAGACCGGCGAAGTGCTGCTTCACCCGTTCTGCCGTGACTTGCTCGACAAACATCTCGTACCACTCCTTGTCGGGTGCAAACAAGGAGAGATCTACCGTATTTCCCTTGTCTCCCGAGCGGGCCTGTGCCACTGCTCTCAGCTGCACGCTAGACATGCTGTCCCACCTCCATGATCCGTACGTCGATATACGGTTCAATTTCTTCCCTGGGAACAAGCGAGGACCACATGCCGATCAGCTCTCTTGGGGGCTGCATCCCGGTAAACCCGCTCAGCGTTGGCGGTCCGTTCAAGGCCAACGGCGGGAACAAACGTCCGAACCTGGCCGCGTCTTCTTTCGACCTCGCTCGAACCGCCATGCGCAGGTAGACTTCATTCAACTCTTCTTTTGGTTCTTGGGCCAGTGGTCCGTGAAGAGAGTTGTAGCCGAGATAATCGGTCCGAATTTCTTCATACGACCAGCGCAGGATTTCCAGTTGCTTGCGAATGATCTCATCTGCCTTCTGCGCCTTTCGCAGGGCATCCGGCCATGAGAACCCAACGATCACCTGTCCCATATACCCATTTTCATAACCCATCACCACTTTCCAGGTGTCGGGGCGCTCTTTTCCTCGTACCCCGCTCACCTTCACACGGTTGGGACCCGTTTGTTCCAATGCCACATCCAGCAAATCGACGACGACATCCGGTGTGATGTACATAGAAGGATCGTGAATCTCGTACAGCATCTGCTCCTTGACGGTATCGACGGATACCAATCCGCCGGAGCCTTCCACTTTTGTGATCGTAAATTCGCCGTTTTCCATTACTTCCGCAATCGGATAGCCGATGCGCTCCATGCCCTCAACATCCCACCAGGCGCCGCTAAAATTTCCTCCTGTGGACTGCGCAGAGCACTCCAACAGATGTCCCATAAACACGCCGCTCGCCAGCTTATCCCACTCCTCTTCCTGCCAGCCAAACTCGTAAATCAACGGGGCCAAAAATTGAGCCGTATCCGTCGTCCGTCCCGTGACGACAATATCAGCGCCTTCACGCAGCGCTTGCACGATCGGCCAGGCTCCGATGTACGCATTGGCAAACATCAGGCGATCCGCGATAGAGGAAAAGGACTGCCTGGTTTCCATGTCGTCGAGGGAAATGCCCTTTTCTTCCCATTCTTTCAACCGGTCGACAACCTGATCGCCCGTCACGACCGCAATCCTTACTCCGTCCATTCCCATCTCGGTTGCGACACGCATCACTTCCGCAGCAGCCGCTTGCGGATTCATTCCCCCTGCATTTGTTAATAGCTTGATCCCTTTTTCCTTTACATAAGGGAGAAGTGCCTTCATCGAGGCCGTGATATCTTTTGTATATCCCGCCTCCGGGTTTTTGTTCCGGTCCTTGACCAAAATGGCCATGGTCAATTCGGCCAGACAATCAAAACAGAGGTAATCGACATCCCCCCGCTTCGCGATTTCTACGGCAGGGAAGATCGTATCGCCATAAAATCCCTGGCCAGCGCCAATGCGCACACGCTTCATCTATCTTCCCTCCCAAACGGGAGCCCGTTTTTCCAGAAATGCCGTTGCCCCTTCTTTTAGATCATGGCTTTTGAATGAGACCAGCCGCAAGGTGTTGAGATGGGCAAACGACGTGGCCAAATCGGTTTGCTCTGTCGTGCGAAACGCTTCAATCCCCAGCTTCACCGCCAGAGGGCTGTAGGAAGCGACCTTTTTGGCTAGCTGCCAGGTGTCTTCTTCGAGCCGTTCCGCTGTCGTCAAACGGTGAATCAGCCCCATTTCAAGCGCCTTTTCCGCGGAGACGATATCAGCCGTGAGCATCATCTCCATGGCTTTGCGCTCACCGACGGCACGGCGAATCCAGGGGAGGATGACAAACGGGATTAAGCCGAGACGAAGTTCGGTTGTGCCGAATGCAGCCTGATCGGACGCGATTGCAAGATGGCACATGGCAACCAGTCCACACCCCCCGCCAAAGGCCGGACCATTCACGGAAGCGATCAACGGCGTGCGAAGTGTCGCTCCGAGTTCGAATAACTTCGTGCTCTCCCGTCCTTCCCAATACAGCTGGGGGACACTTTTTGAAACGTTTTCTTTAAACTCGTTGAGGTTTCCCCCCGCGGAGAACACAGTTCCACTCCCCGTCAAAATAATCGCTCGCACATGGTCGTCTTGATCAGCCTCATGCAAGCTTGCGATCAATTCCTGAACAACCTGCGTGGTCAGCGGATTTCGCATGTCCGGCAGATTCAACGTAATTTTGGCGATACTCTCGCGTACTTCGTAAAGAATCGTTGGGTTGTTCATCTTGTCACCTCTTCCCTGTCGTTATTTACACCGGATGGATGGCGTTTCGCTTTTCCAATTTGGAAACGCGCTTGTGTTGATAGAACGCAAACCTGCGGCTCACTTGCTCGCGAATCTCATCAAAATCGATGATGTCATCAATAATGAGCTCGGATGCCAGACGCATGATGTTGATGTCGTCGGCATATTCGTTCCGTTTTTGCTCTACAAATGCCGCCCGCTCTTCTTCCGGCAACTCGGCAATCTTATTGAAGTAGACAGCATTGACTGCAGCTTGCGGCCCCATCACGGCGATTTGCGCGTTTGGCAGTGCCAGGACGGCGTCAGAGCCAAATGCCGGTCCGGCCATCGCGTACAGCCCGGCACCAAAGCATTTGCGCACCACGACGGTAATTTTCGGTACCGTCGCTTCCGAAATCGCAGCGATCAACTTCGCGCCGTGGCGGATAATCCCGGATTGCTCCACTTTTGAGCCGATCATATAGCCGGGAACATCAGCCAAAAACAGCAGCGGAATGTTATACGCATTGCACAGCCAGACAAACCTTGCCGCTTTGTCCGAGGAATCCACAAACAGGGTCCCGCCCTTTACTCTCGGCTGGTTGGCCACAATCCCGACCACTTTCCCCTGAATACGGGCGAGACCGGTAATCATCTCCGGGGCGAATAGCTTTTTGATCTCAAACCAGCTGCCTTCGTCGATGATTTGATCAATACATGGATACATGTCAAATGGCACATTGGGATTCTCCGGGATGAGGGCAGCCAGCGATTTCGTTTCTCGTGGAGCCTTCGCAGGGATTTCCGGCGGCTGTTCCCAGCAGTTTTGCGGAAGGTAGCCAAGATAACGCTTGCAGCATTCAATGGCTTCCTCCTCCGTTCCCACCAGGACGTCCCCCAACCCGCTCGTCGTACAGTGCATGCGTGCTCCCCCCATCTCTTCCATGGTCGTTTTCTCCCCGATCGCCATTTCTACCATGCGCGGAGAACCGAGATAGGCGGTTGCGTTTTTCTCTACCATGATGACCAGATCACTGAAAGCCGGGACATATGCCGCTCCAGCCGGTGAAGGTCCGAACAAGACGCAAACCTGTGGAACGAAGCCCGACATTTGCACCTGATTGTAGAAGACTCTGCCACCATGACGTCTGCCTGGGAACACTTCCAGTTGATCCGTGATGCGAGCACCGGCAGAATCGATGAAATACAGCATGGGTACGCGCAGTTCCATCGCTTTTTCCTGCATGCGGATATTTTTTTCCACCGATTTTGCTCCCCATGAGCCTGCTTTCACGGTAGAATCGGCGGCGAGAAAGCAAACAGGTCTTTGGTCGATCGTACCCATGCCTGTCAGACAGGCGTCAGCGGGCAAGGTTGGATCTTCCGCATTGGCGAACAGTCCGTCTTCCACGATCGAATGTTCGTCAAACATCTGCCGCAATCGTTCGCGAACAAACCATTTTCCCTCAGCTGCGTTTCGTTCATGGCTTCGCTCTGAGCCGCCTTTCCTGATTCGTTCTTTTTCCTGGTGATATCGCTGCGAATCCAAGCGCATGACAATCCCCCGCTTTCTCTATCCTGATTCCATTTTCTATAACGCAACAACCGTGCCAGTGATGAACGCAATTTTTGTCGGATGATTCCGAAGGGGATGCGTGCACACTTGTTTGTTTTTCTGTACGGTTGAGCAAAAATTTGGACAATTCGTGATATACTGGGATTGTCACGCTCTGGATAGAGGAGGCGGCATATGTTGAAAGTTCGTGATTTTTCAACCAGACACTACATCCAGGTATCTCCGCAAAGCACGATTCGTGAAGTATTGTTTGCGTTCCTCACATACCGCCTGGATATTGCCTGCGTCGTGTCCAAACAAAAATTGCTGGGAATCGTCACCAAATACTCGCTGTACCGAGTCCTGCTCCGCGATCACTCCCTCGAAACCCCCATTCAACCGATCATGAAAACAAACGTAGTGACCCTGGATGTAAATCAAGACTTGTTCGAGGCAAGAGAGATCCTGCTGCATAAAAATGTCGGGCATGCAGTGGTGCTGGACGAAGAAGGAAAGGTCTTCGGGATCATGGCCAAGCACGATTTGATCAACGGTTCGGTCATGGTGGTGAAAACCTTGGCTGACCGCATGAAAGCACTTGTCGAGCACCTGCAGGACGGGATTATTTCCGTCGACACCCGCCTGAACATCACCATGTACAACACGGCGGCGGCTGCCTTATTTCATTTTCAAACCATCCCGCAACGATCGGATACTCCGATTTCAACGGTTCTTCCGCATGTTGAGGCATGTTTCCGCGATACCATCGACAGTGGAAAAATCGTGGAGGGCAAACGCATGGAGCTCCCCTCTCTCACCGTCATCGCCTCTTTCATCCCGATCAAAGAGTTTGACAAAGTAACCGGTGCGATGGGTGTATTTCGAGACGTAACCGATTATGAAAAGATTGCACAGGAGCTTGAAACCACCCGACGTCTCCAGCATGAAGTCAGTTTTTATCGCGATGAGTTGTTAAAGATTCAATCCAGGAGTCAACCGTTCGCCCATATCATCTCGCAAAGTGACATCATGGAGAAGGTGAAAAAAGATGCATTGATTGCGGCAGCTTCCTTTTCTTCCGTTCTGCTTACCGGCGAAAGCGGTACCGGGAAGGAGCTGTTCGCTCTTGGAATACATAAAGCGTCCGGGAGAACGGGACCCTTGATTAAAGTAAACTGTGCGGCAATTCCTGAGGCGTTGCTTGAATCAGAGTTTTTCGGGTACGAGGAAGGGGCGTTTTCGGGAGCAAAAAAAGGCGGAAAGCCAGGGAAATTTGAACTGGCTCACAACGGCACGTTGTTTTTGGATGAAATTGGAGACATGCCTTTGACGCTGCAAGCAAAGCTATTACGCGTGCTGCAGGAAAAAGAATTCGAACGAGTGGGAGGCACGCACCCCCGGCAAGCGAATGTGAGGATCGTAGCTGCCACGAATAAAGATTTGCAAAGATTGGTGAAAGAACAAAAGTTCAGAGAAGATTTGTATTACCGCATTCACGTCATCCATCTCCACATCCCGTCCCTCCATGAACGGATCGAAGACATCCCGCTGTTATGCCACGCGTTTATCGAAAAATGTAATGCCCGAACCAACAGAACCGTGATCGGGGTTACGCCGGAAGCCATCTCCCTCTTAAAAAGAGTCCATTGGCAAGGCAACGTCCGCCAATTGGAAAACGTCATTGAACGCGCCTTTCATTTTACGGAATCTTCCTGGATCGAGCCAAAACATCTCCCACCAAACCTGCAACAACGATCCGTCTCTTTCGACGAGACCGAAAACCGACCCGCACGGTTGTCCAGCCACCTGCCATCCCGCCGGAAAATGATCGAAGAGACAGAAAAACAGGCGATTGTACAGGCGTTATCCCTCGTGAACGGAAACAAGTCAAAGGCCGCGGAGTTATTGGGGATCAGCCGCTCAGCGTTTTATCAAAAGATGAAGCTGTTGAAAATCAGCACGGTCGCCTCCGTTCAAGTGGATGAATAGAAAAAGGGAACATCGCGTTCCCCTTTATAACGCAAGAAAGAACCAGAGAATCATCACGAGCTGCAGGACTACCTTCATGACGGCGCTGCTCAGGAAAGCGATGAGCGAGCCAAGCCCCACTTTCACCGCCTTGTCGAACGGCTGTTGCTGGAACACCATTTCGACCAGCAACACAAACACAAACGGCAGGACGATCATACCGATTGGCGGGAGAATAAAAATTCCCAATAGGATGCCGGCAACGGCCGCTATGGACGACCATTTGGAGCCGCCGTACTTTTTTACGAAGTAGACATTGGTCAACAGATCTGCCCCATACAGGAGAACGCTCAAAATCCCCATCCCCCACCAGAAGGAAGCGGGCAAACCGGCGCCCGGTTCGGCGAGGAAAAAGTGGTAGAGCAAGAACCCTGCCCACAACAACACGGTATCCGGCAGGATGGGCAGAAAAATACCAGCGATACTTAATGCAAACAAAGCCACAATGATGATCCACAGGAAAATGTCCATCGTCAATCCCCCTTTATCGTGCGCGACACTACGTCGAGTCAGCACCCTTAAGAAGCCGCACCCAGGTCCCCGCTGGGGGCTTCCCATGATACTACGATTTTGTCCCATATTGGTTGCAAACTCTCGCAGGAGTTGTTGCATTTTATCGGATATTGCGGACAAATATCGAGATTTTCCGGACAATCTTCAACATGATTTACGCACTCATCCAGATAGAATGTGAGAGAGATCGCGGATGAGTGAGGTGAGTCTTGTTAGCCGTTGCTAACATGCTATCTATGAAGAAAAGCTGGAAATGGAATCTGTCGGTCGCGGTCTTTCTAGCGGTCGCTCCCTTGTGGCAAGGTTCGTCCGCATTCGCCGTGCCATCAGATAACCCCGCGCCACAGACAGGTATGCCGATCTCTCCACCGATCACCATCGCCATCACGGGCGATATCCTGCTTGACAAGAGTGTCGGCAGACAAATCGATCGCTACGGGGTAGATTACCCGTTTCAAAAAACCGCAGAACTGTTGAGAAAAGCAGACTTGACGGTAGGAAACCTGGAAACGTCGGTCAGTACAAGAGGGAAACCGGAACAAAAGGAATACGCGTACCGTTCCAAGCCACAGACATTGCAAGGTCTGGTCAACGCCGGTTTTGATGTGGTGAATCTGGCCAACAACCATACGCTTGACTACGGGGTGGAAGCTCTCTTCGACACAATGGAACATTTGCAGAAGAACAAGATCGGTTTTACCGGGGCCGGCCGAAATGAAGCTGAGGCGTTTTCCCCCTTTCTCAAAACCATTAAGGGAAAAAAAGTAGCCGTCATCGGGCTCAGCCATGTGCTGCCCAATGCCAGGTGGTTTGCCCGCAAAAACAGCCCGGGACTGGCTCACGCTTATTCCGAGGAACCAATGATGAGCTATGTGAAAAAAGCCGTCCAACAGTCAGACTATACGGTCGCGGTTCTGCATTGGAATTTGGAATACAAGGATGTACCGGAGCCCTACGCGCGGAAGCTGGCGAAGCAATTGATCGACAACGGTGTCGATGCGGTCGTTGGGTCCCACAGCCATTCCCTGATGGGGATTGAGTATTATAAGCAGGCGCCCATTTTCTACAGTGTGGGTAATTTCGTCTTTACCACCTCGCGCAATCCGAAAGGCTGGGAATCGATGATCGTCCAACTCACCTTTGACCAGAAAGGCACTAGCAGCAGCGTGATTCCGGCAAAATTGATCAACGGGCAGCCGGTTCCGCTGAGCGGTGCGGACAAATCTCGTATCATTCAAAAACTGAATCGACTATCGTACAATGCGAAGGTGGATGAGGATGGAAGAGTAACCGTGAAGAGCGATTAGGTAAACATGTGCGAAACTGGGCAGTACGCGTACGCTACCGCTCACTCCTGGCAACACGTTCTGGATTTTTTGCGGGAGACGTTCATATAACGTGCTGCATAAGAAAACCCACCCGGCATTAGCTATCCTCGACCCACTCGGCGTTAGCTATCGCTGTGCCGAGTGGGGTCCCTTTCTTCGCCGGGCGGGGCCCCGAACACTTTTCTAGTGGTTGTATAGGATGTCCAAATTTATAAATTCTTTTCTACCAAAAAAGGAAGCGCCACATCTGACGCTTCCTTTTCTTCTTTTGGGAATTAATACATGTTCATGTACTGCTCGCGCTCCCAATCGTGTACGCGCGTGCGGAACATATCCCACTCGATTTCCTTTGCTTCGATGAAGTGGAACAGAGCGTGTTCTCCCAATGCCTCGCAGATCACCGGATCCGCTTTCAGACATTCGATCGCTTCTTTAAGCGTGGACGGGAGGTTCTCAATGCCATTCTCCTCACGTTCTTGTTCGGTCATCACATAGATGTTGCGGTCAACTGCAGGGGTCAGTTCCAGCTTGTTCTTGATTCCGTCCAGACCAGCTTTCAGCATGACAGCCAGCGCGAGGTACGGGTTGGCGGCCGGGTCCGGGTTGCGCACTTCAATACGCGTGCTCAAGCCGCGGGATGCCGGGATGCGCACCAACGGAGAACGGTTCTTTGCGGACCATGCCACATAGCAAGGCGCTTCGTAGCCGGGTACCAGACGCTTGTACGAATTCACCAGCGGGTTGGTAATCGCTGCGAAACCGCGCGCATGCTGGAGAATACCCGCCAGATAGTGCTTCGCCGTTTGGCTCAAGCCCAATGCGTCGGACTCGTCGTAGAAAGCATTTTCTTCACCGCGGAAGAGCGATTGGTGTGTATGCATGCCGGATCCTGCTAAACCGAACATGGGTTTGGGCATGAACGTCGCATGCAGACCGTGTTGGCGAGCGACTGTTTTTACCACCAGCTTGAACGTAAGGATCTGGTCTGCTGCCTGCAGCGCATTGGCGTATTTGAAGTCGATTTCGTGTTGTCCGGGAGCTACCTCATGGTGAGATGCTTCGATTTCGAAGCCCATTTTTTCCAGTGTCAGCACGATGTCGCGGCGGCAGTTTTCACCCAGATCGAGCGGAGCAAAGTCGAAGTATCCGCCTTGGTCGTTCAGATCGAGAGTAGGCTCGCCCTTCTCGTCAATCTTGAACAGGAAGAATTCCGGTTCCGGTCCTACGTTGAAAGCTGTGAAGCCCATTTCTTCCGCTTCTTTCATGACGCGCTTCAGGATTTGGCGCGGGTCGCCCTCGAACGGAGAACCGTCCGGCATGTAAATGTCGCAGATCAAGCGGGCAACTTTTCCGTGTTCAGTACCCCACGGGAAAACCACCCATGTGTCGAGATCAGGTACCAGGTACATGTCGGATTCCTCAATGCGCACGAATCCCTCGATGGAGGAGCCGTCAAACATCATTTTGTTGTCCAGTGCTTTCGGCAGCTGGGACAACGGAATCTCTACGTTTTTGATGACACCCATCAAATCGGTAAATTGCAGACGGATGTAACGCACGTCTTCTTCCTTGGCGAAGCGCAAAATGTCTTCTTTTGTGTACTTGCTCACTGTCTCTCTCCTCCTTAATCCTCTCTACAATCAGTATTTATTTAGTGGAAGAAGCGGGAAAGCTCTCCACGAATCAACGCAGTCTCGCCATGGCGAGAAGCGTTGTGGTACATGATTTGTTGCTTCAGGAGCTGGTGCAGTTCCTTGTCGGAAATCTCTTTGCGCTTCTCCTCTGACTTGGCTGTAATCTCCGTCTTTTCCTGGACAGACTCCTGCAGCTGCAGAACCTGTCTGATACCGGCGATATTCAAGCCTTTTTCAATCAGCGACTTAATTTCCAACAAACGATCGACGTCGTTAAAGGAAAAAAGTCGTTGCTTCCCTTCGGTTCGTGCCGGGCAGATGAGGCCGTTCTGCTCGTAGTAGCGAATCTGTCGCGCTGTCAGCTCCGTCAACTTCATCACGATGCCGATGGGAAAGAGGGCCATGTTACGACGAATGTCATCACTCACGACTAGTCCCTCCTTTTTCAAGTTCTTACCTACTGCTATTGTATGCGATGCCATGAACCCTGTCAACGGATGTAAGGAAAGTTTACAAAATAAATTTTTCCTGTTGGTGACAGCCCAACCCGCCAAGAACGAATCGGAGCGTGTACTCCGCCCATTGATGAGAGAGCAGCTGCCCTTCCGTAAGCAGAGGAGCGACGAACGAATTAGGCTTTGGGAACAACAGGCACCCCATTACGAACAGCATGGCCGCGTCGAGGGATGGGAAGTGAAACAATCCCTGCTGTCTTCCCCTGTCCAGAAGTTCACGAAGCTTTGTCCAAATCGGAAGAACAAACCGGCGCAGCTCGGCGCTCCGCGGGGTCTCCAACTCGATTTCCTGATGCAAAATCTTCACCAACTCCGGATTGTTGGCCCGAAACGACACAATCTCACGGATCATATAGGCCAATCCGGCAACAGGATCTTTCCATTCATCCCCCTGCTCCCGTTCGTTGATGCGCAAGCAGAAGTACGACTCGAACAAGGCGTACAACACTTTTTCCTTGCCGCCGAAGTGATAGGAGACGAGGGAGACGTTGACCCCCGCCTCTTCGCAAATGTCCCGCACGGTTGTCCCCTCGTACCCCTGTTCGGCAAAAAGCTTTCGTGCGGCGGTCAAGATGCGTTCTTTGGCATCAAGTTGCCGCTTGTCCATGAGCCTGCGCCCCCTTTGGTTTCGCTGCGATTCCCGGCCGTTTCACCGCCACGGCTGACGCTCCGATTGCAACGGCTACGAACGAGATGACACCCAGCGTTCCAACGTCGTTCAAAACGTCAGGTCCGCCAAACAGCAGGTTCATCAGCCCTTCAACAGCGTAGGTGGCAGGCAGATACTCACTGATTGCAGCGTAAAATCCGGAAAGCAGTTCACGCGGCACCATCGCTCCGGAGGTGACCAGCTGGATGGAGAGAACGATGATGTTGAACAGCATGCCAGCCGGCCCAAACCACAGCAGAAAGATTTGTGCCACGGACAAGAATGTCCAGATAATCAGGCTGAGGTACAGCCATATGGCAACGAAACCGGTGTCCGGGCGATCACCGAGAAGAGAGACCAGCGTGGTGCCAACCAGCCCGACCAGCAATGCTGCAGCGAAGTTGATAACGAGGCGGGCGGAAAACTGCTGCCACTTTCCAACCGTACCTCCCAGCACGGCGGCTGATTGCTGGATGTTCAAGCACATGATCATCGAGCCAACGTACGAAGCAAGCACCATCATCATCGGCACCATCTGCATCGAGAAACTGCCTACGGGGTGAACGGCTTCGATGGAACCGGTCACCCTCTCCGACAGATTGGCAGCCAGTTTCTCCCTCTCAGTTGAGGGAAGCTCGACTTGTTGGAAGGTCATCTCCAGTCCCTTGGCGATTGCCTGCTTGTTCACCTGCTCAGTCATGCTGGAGGCTACTCCCTGCATGACGCTTTTTACCATCGCCGGATTGGACTCGTTGACGAAATACCGGATCGTGGCTTTCGTCTCAGGTGATTGAAGCCTTCTTGTAAAATCCTCCGGAATGGAGACGATCATCTGAACCTGTCTGGATTCCAACAGCGCCTGTGCCTCTTTCAATGAATCGGACAGAATCACTTCAAACGGCACTTGCCTGGACAAATTGCCCGCTACCTCCCGGCCAGTTCCCTGATCCAAATTGACCAAGGCGATTCGAAATTGATGCAGGTTTTCGCTCACTCCGTCGTAAGCGGTCATCCAGATCACGCCAAAGATCAATTGAAACATCAAAGCAGTTGCCACGCCGACAATCGTGGTCGGCCGCTTCACAAACGCGCGGATGGCTTCCATCATTGAAAAATCCCCTCTCTCAAACATTTGTTTGAAACATTTGTTTGAAAACAGAATAATCAAGTTTGGCAGATCTTGTCAAGAAAGAAAAGAGAAAAAAGCGATAAGCGCATGTCTTGCGCTCATCGCTTTCCTTTTCCCGTCATTTCGACGGCAGTTCCAGCAGCCCTTTGGCCAGCAACCCGTCCAGTGCCGTCAGGATGCCTACCTTGACGTGCGAATAGGTTAATCCACCCTGAACAAAGCCCAGATATGGCGGCCTGATCGGTCCGTCAGCGGAAAACTCGATGCTGGCCCCCTGGATAAAGGTTCCGGCTGCCATGATCACCGGATCGGCATAACCTGGCATCTCGCTGGGATACGGAGTAACGTGCGAGTCTACCGGCGCAGCTTTTTGAATGCCCTGGCAGAACGCAATCAGTCGTTCCGCCGTTTTGAACTCAATGGATTGGATCAGGTCGGTTCGCGGCTCATGCCACAATGGGTCGGTGCGAAATCCAAGACGTTCCAGCAGCGCGGAGGAGAACACCGCCCCCTTCAGCGCTTCCCCTACGACATGGGGAGCAAGGAAAAAACCCTGGTACATCTCGTGAAGCGAGTACAAGGAAGCGCCTCCTTCCGCTCCAATCCCCGGCGCCGCCATCCGGTAGGAAGCGAGCCGCACCAGCTCTTCCTTTCCAACCACGTATCCGCCGGTCTTGACGATGCCACCGCCCGGATTTTTAATCAGCGAGCCGGCCATGATATCTGCCCCGACCTGCAGCGGCTCCCGCTCCTCGGTGAACTCGCCGTAGCAGTTGTCTACAAACACAATCAGGTTGGGGTTGATCTCCTTTACAAACTGAATCATTTCCTTCAGCTTGGCGATGGTAAAGGACGGGCGATCCGCATAGCCGCGGGAGCGCTGTATGCCGATTACCTTCGTAGCCGGTGTTATTGCCGCTGATACGGCAGGAAAGTCAACGTCTCCTTCCGCAGTCAGCGGCACAACTTTGTAGCCGATCCCGTAATCCTTCAGCGAGCCTTGTCCCTCTCCTCTTACCCCTATCACTTCTTCCAGGGTGTCGTACGGCTTGCCGGTGATGTACAACAGCTCGTCACCCGGGCGCAGCAGGCCGAAGAGGCTGATCGCGATGGCGTGGGTGCCGGAAATGATGTGCGGACGAACCAACGCCGCTTCGCCTCCGAATACATCGGCGTAGATGGACTCCAGCGTGGAACGACCGGTGTCATCGTATCCGTATCCGGTAGACGGAGCAAAGTGAAACTCGTTTACTTCATGTTTTTGAAAAGAGCGCAGTACCTTCAGCTGGTTGTAGTCGACGAGTGCGGCAATTTCGCGGTGCCGCTCGGCGATCATCGCCTCGACTTCCTGCACAATCGGTTTTAACTGTTCTCCATGGGAAAATAACTCAAACATCTTGTTCTTACCAACTCTCTTCTACAATCTCTGGTTTGTCCAGGAGGAATGGAGCAATGCGCCCGTAAACGGGGTTCTCGCGATTCACCCGCACCTTTACCAGGTAGGCAGCGTCCGTTTCGTCAAAGTCCTGCTCCATCTCGATGCCTTCACGTCGCAAGAGCGACAGGATATCGCCCCGTTCCACCGGTACCTTTAGCGTCATCTGGTGGAAGGACGCGAAAACAAAAGACTCGATTTTTTTCAGCAGACGCTGCAGATCTTCATCACGCATGGCGGAAATCACGATCGACTCGTCCACTTTCGGCAGGTAGGTTCCTTCGCGAATCAGGTCGGCCTTGTTGAAGACGACCAGCTGCGGTATTTCTTCCGCTTTCAGGTCGCGCAAAATCTTCTCGACGACCTCCATGTGAATCTCCAGATCGGGATGGTGGCTGTCCACGAC
>NZ_JBIYSM020000029.1:0-16480 GCF_044759095.2 Brevibacillus soli | reverse complement strand
AGTGTCGGTTAAAAGCACATCCATCCCGCTCGGCAATGAAAGCTGTCGGGTGGTTGGATCCAGAGTGGCGAACAGCTTATCCTCCTGCTGGGTGTCAGCAGCCGTCAGGCGATTCAGCAGCGTCGATTTGCCGGCGTTGGTGTAACCGACCAACGCGATCTGATAGACACTGTTTTTCTTTCTGCGCTCCCGGTGCAGCTGCCGGGTACGGACGGTTTCCTGCAGCTGCTCTTTCAGTTCGCTGATACGCCGTCTGATGTGACGACGGTCGCTCTCCAGCTTGGTTTCACCCGGACCGCGGGTACCAATGCCGCCTCCCAGACGAGAGAGCTGTTTCCCTTGACCGGCAAGTCGCGGGAGAAGGTAGTTGTACTGGGCCAGTTCCACCTGAATCTTGCCTTCCCGTGACTGCGCACGACCTGCAAAAATGTCGAGAATCAACTGGGTGCGGTCGATTACCTTGCAATCGAACACGGTGTCCAGGTTGCGCGTCTGGCTGGGAGACAGCTCGTCGTTAAAAATGATCACGTCTACGTCCAGTTCGTGGGCGCGGTGAGCGATCTCTTGTATTTTGCCGCTTCCAAGATACCAGGCGGAGTCGACGCGGTCACGATTTTGCGTGATCACGTCAACCACTTCCACACCGGCAGTTCGGGCCAGTTCATGCAGCTCTTCCATGGAGAGACGCATGCGCTCCGGGTCCCGATTATCTAAAAAACAGCCGACCAATATGGCTGTCTCCTGCGTTTTGATCATTTCCCCGCTCATCCATTCACGTCCTTTCGATATATATCTTACCACAATTTGAACGGGACGCTACGAATGCGGCCAGACAAATTGCCTTTTCAATCGCGTTGCGCACGTAACGGGCAGTGCTATCTCATCCATTTATTCATTCACGTTTTTGCTTTCAAATAAAAAAGAGAAATCCTCATCTTTCAATGTAATCAGGTCTCCAACTTTAGGAGTTTCAATTTTTAGTAATCGGATCCCCTGCATCCGAATGGCCTTTTCAATGATATTTCGTATATATCTTGCATTACTAAAGTGATAATGAAATGGATCATTTAAAATGGTCAATAATTTTCTCCGAATTTTCTCTAACGCCTCTTGTGTTAACTCATATTCCTTATTTTTTGTCATCATCTTGGCAATCTCTAATAGCTGCTCCACATCATAATCTTGAAACTTTATTTGTATCGGAAATCGAGAAGGAAGACCGGGGTTAAGTTCAAGAAAAGTATCCATTTCATCATTATATCCTGCAATAATACAAATAAAATCGTTACCCGAATCTTCAAGAGCTTTTGTTAAACAGTCTATGGCTTCCTTGCCAAAATCTTTTTCACCCCCGCGAGCCAGTGAGTAAGCTTCATCAATGAACAAGACCCCTCCCATGGCTTTTTTGATGAGCTCGCGTGTTTTTTGCGCGGTATGACCGATAAATTCCCCGACTAGATCAGCACGTTCCACTTCAATTAGGTGACCTTTTTGCAAGATGCCCATCTCTTTGAATATTCTACCAACAATCCTTGCGACCGTAGTCTTTCCTGTCCCGGGATTTCCTTTGAACACCATATGCAGCACTTGTTTTTCAGTTTTTAAATGATGTTTTTCACGTTCTTTATTTATCCTTAGTAATGCGAATATTTCATATATATTTTTTTTGGCTTCCTGTAAACCAGTTAGGTTTTCAAGCTCTTCAAACAAACCTGCCAAATTTGCACTTGCTGTAGCTCTGACCATTTCAGCCAATGTATGAGGTCGTTTCACATGAATCGGACGGTTGAAGATAACCTGAATTCGATTTGAAGCATTTGTTGTATCGCCTAATTCTTGAGCTTTATGGTTTCCAGCTTGCTTCATTCTCGTCACCCACCTTCAACATCATACAAAAGTATACTCAGTTATTGGGAAAACCTGCTCAAATTTTTAAATGGGAATACCCTGACATGCGTAAGCAAAATGGCCGCCCAAAGGTTAGGGCAGCCGTGTTGAAAATCCTTATACAAGAGCAGGTTCGGGTGTTTGTAAATGAAGTGGTGGAGGAATTAACCATCCCTTATCTTTGTTCATACGTAACAGTCTCGCTCCGTATGTCGCTTTCGACATATGGAATTGACCAAACATGGTTGCAATATCTTCACGAATTGACTGTCCCATAATTTGACTGCATGATACTAATCCAGCAGCAATATCTAAAGATACGCGAGCTGCAATTTCCGGATCGTTGAACCTTGCACCAACAGGGATGTTTTCAAGTGTAGCGTTTGGCCTTTCGGGTGGCGAAGGAGGTAAACCCACTCCGTTGACTTTTAACAAATGTTCAACCTGATCAATTTCCTGCTTCATATTTTGTGTTAAGTCTTCAAGAAACTTTTTCAAATCCTTGTCGCCAGTGTGGTTCATGAATGTTTGATAACCTGCCAACAATCCTTTGGTTGTTGTAAGGTAAGTCCATAGTCCAAAGACTTCACCGTAATGCATCGGTTCGTTTTGCGGATTTCCACTTAGAATTCCCATAACCGTCCTCCCAGCACTGATTAGAGTTGTAAGATCCATACGGGTTCTCCTAACATTGAAGAATTGACCCGAATTTATCTTTAACCGGGAGTTCGAGGATTATAATGGGAATTGTATACAATTATCATTTGTTTGGTGGGGTAACAACACTTTGATCGGCGCAGCGCTAGCCCCTGTAAAAGTAAAAAGCCCGGATGACTGAGATCCCGGCTTCGTTCTTTCGTTATGCTTGTTGATTGTTGTCGGCGGACATGAGCGACACAGGGCGTTGCGGTGTAAATGTGGAGATGGCGTGCTTGTAAACAAGCTGTTGTTTCCCTTCGCTGTCAATTACGATGGTAAAGTTGTCAAACGCCTTTATGTACCCGCGCAATTGAAAGCCGTTCACCAGGTAAATGGTGACTGCGATGTTTTCCTTTCGCAAATGGTTCAAGAACGTATCTTGAATATTGATCGTCTGTTTCATGAACAATACCCCCTAAAAGAACTTGTAAGTTTATATATTCGGCAACTGATGAAACTTTCCTGCCAATATCTTCTTGATTGTTTCTCCTGCCTTCACGCGGTCTTCCCGATGGGTTACATCGAACCACTGAATCTCCGCCATCCGGCGGAACCAGGAGAGCTGTCGTTTGGCGAAGTGACGGGTTCGCTGCTTGATATCGTTGACCGCCTTTTCCAGTGTGATTTCACCGTAGAGATAGGGGATCAACTCCTTGTAGCCCAATCCCTGCATCGACGTCAACGCCGGATGGTAGCCGCGATCGAGCAGGCGGCGAACCTCTTCCACCAAACCTTCCTCGATCATTTTGTCCACGCGTTGATTGATCCGCTCGTACAGCTTTTCCCGCTCCATAGTCAGCCCGATCATCACCAGATCGTACGGCGAATGCTTGGCGCGATGCTGATAGTCGGACATTTTGCGACCGGTCAGCTGGTAAATCTCGATGGCCCGGATGACCCGCTTCACGTCATTGGGATGCAATCGTTCCGCGGTGATCGGGTCGATCTCCGCCAACCGCCTGTGCAGTGCTTCGACGCCCTCTGCAGCGGCCAGGCGCTGAAGCTGTTCACGCAGCTCGGGATCCTGCTCCGCCTGCGCAAACTCAAAGCGATGGGTAACTGATTCTATGTAGAGGCCCGTTCCCCCCACGATAAACGGGAGGTGACCGCGCTGGTTGATCTCGGTGATCAATCGGGTAGCTGCCGATTGGAACAGGGCAACGGAGTACTCTTCATCCGGTTCGATGATGTCGATCAGATGATGCGGCACACGTGCCAGTTCCTCAGGCGATGCTTTCGCCGTCCCGATGTCCATCCCTCGATACACCTGCATCGAATCGCCGGAGATGATCTCGCCGTCGAAATGGCCGGCGAGCTGAAGGCTCAGCTCGGTCTTTCCGACAGCGGTAGGGCCGACAATGACGACCAACTTCTCTCTGTGATGCATGTCACTCCCCTCCATGTGTCTCTTTATAGCTGTACACCACGTGTTGTCCACGTTTGCGGAACGGCGTGAAGCCAAACCGCTCGTACAGACGGCCTGCCTTTCTTTCCTTGAGTACGACGCGACGCTTGGCGACGCGAAGGGCTTCACGTACGGCCTCGTCGCTAAGAGACGCTTCGTTGGCGTACTCCCTGATACCGGCAATGCCGCGGGAAGCCTCCACCGTCACTTCGAACATGGGATCAAAGTAGACCACGTCGAAGGAATCGTCCGGCAGCGCCCTCAATACCTCAAGATGGTTGCCGGGGCACACCTCGACGCGCTGCATGGCTTCTCGCAGCACCTTCGATTCCGTGTGCCAATGACGCAGGCCGTCCGCTACCAATAAAGCGATCAGTTTTTCTGACTCGACGCCGACGACCCGACCCTCGGGACCGACGGCGTGGGCGAAAATGATGGCATCTGCTCCCAACCCAAGCGTTGCGTCAAGCACGTGATCTCCTGGTTGAATTTGGCAGACTTCAAGTATAATATCAGTATCGCCGCGCTCCAAACGCTTTATACGAAAAGCGGCCGTATTGGGGTGAAAAAAGAACGGCGGTCTGTCCGGCATCTCCAGTCTTGCTCCCTTGGCGGTCACCACGAGGACGGCGTCAGTGCCGTAACGCTTCCTTAAATCGTTCAGCGAATCCTCACGCCGTTCCACGACAGAAAGGGAAAACTGTGCGGCCAGCTCCTGTGCATGCCGCCTCGTTTCTTCACTGGGATGGATCCCGGTGGTCACAATCACCTACATCACTCGCTTAAACATTTTTTCCAAATCATAGATGGAGAAGTGAATCACAATCGGCCGCCCGTGCGGACAGGTGAACGGACTTGTCGTTTCCCGCAGTCGATTCAACAGGCTTTCCATCTCGGCGTGGGTCAGAAAACGGTTTGCCTTGATCGCCGCTTTGCACGACATCATAATTGCCGCTTTTTCACGCATTTTTACCACGTCGGCCTGTTCACTCTCCCCCGTTTCCAGAACAAATTGGATCAGTTCTTCGATGACCTCCAGTTCGCTTCCTTCCGGGAACCAGTGGGGATGAGCACGAACGATAAACGTCCGCCCTCCAAACGATTCCACCTCCAGTCCCAGCGAGTTCAAAAGCGGCAGCTTTTTCTCCAGTCGTGCCGCTTCCGCCGCCGTGCACTCCACCGTGTGGGGAAACAGCAGGATCTGGCTCGCGACGCTCTCCTCAGCCAGCTTGGCCAAAAAGTACTCGTAAAAGATTCGTTCCTGGGCGGCATGCTGGTCAATCAAGTACATCCCCTCATCGTTCTGCGCCACAATGTACGTGCCGTGCACCTGCCCAACGGGGTAAAAGGCCGGGACTGCGGGTGCTGCGACCGGATCGGCTACGCCGCTTTGCTGCTCCGCCTGTTCTACCGATTCAACCTGTTCTGTTGCCGCGGCAGTTTCGTCGATGAGATCCTGCGAGACTTCTTCCCTGTAGGAAGTGGTTTCTTCTTTTATCACCGACCGGGGCGGCGCTATTTCTGCTACCGGCGCAGGAAAAGACCGTACAGGCTTCAGATCGGCTTCCGGCTTCATCTGCGGCTTTTCTAGCCATTCCCGCAAGCGCGGGCTTGCTTCCAGGGTCGGTGAAAATGAGTGGGCAGGCTTTGCCATCTGCAGGTCAAACTGCGGCTGCATGACCTGGGTTGTGATTTTTGCCTTCCGTTCCGCGTGCAGCGGCTGGATGATTTTCAAGCCCTGCCGCAGCGTGGATCGTACCGATGTTTCGATCGCCGTACAGAGCTCCTCCTCCTTGCTGAAGCGAACCTCCAGTTTGGCAGGATGGACATTCACGTCGACCAGCGTCGGTTCCATCTCAATCTGGAGCGCAACGATAGGATAGCGTCCGACAGGCAGCAGCGTATGGTATCCGCGCAGAATCGCGTTGTTCAGGGCAAAGCTGCGGACGTACCTGCCGTTGACCAGCGTGGACAGGTATGAACGGTTGGCACGGGTCACCTCTGTTTTTGAGAGGAAGCCGCTCCAACGGAAATCGAGAGTTTCCCCCGAAATGGGCAGCAGCAGCTTCGCCACCTGGACGCCGTAAATGGCCGCCATCACGTGAAGCAGCTTGCCGTCACCGGAAGTTTGCAGGAGCACCTTGCCGTTGTGGGTCAACGTAAAAGCGATGCCCGGATAGGTTAACGCAAGGCGATTCACGTAATCCGAGATGTGGCCGATTTCCGTTGCGATGGATTTCATGTATTTGAGCCGCGCCGGCGTATTATAGAACAGGTCGCGCACACATATCTCCGTTCCCTTGACCGCTGCCGTGTCGGAGACGCTTTTGATCTGACCGCCTTCGATGACAAGACGTGTCCCCACTTCTCCGCTCGACTGACTGCTAACCAGTTCCATTCGGGAGACGGAAGCAATACTGGGCAGTGCCTCGCCGCGAAACCCGAGTGTGCTGATTCTGAACAGGTCGCGGGTGGTGCGGATTTTGCTGGTCGCATGCCGCTCAAACGCCTTCTGGCAGTCTTCCCGGTCCATGCCGTGGCCGTCATCGGCGATGCGGATCAGCTGCAGGCCGCCCTCCTCCACGTGAATCTCAATTTTTGTGGCGTCGGCGTCTACGGCGTTTTCGATCAATTCCTTGACCACGGAAGCGGGACGCTCCACCACTTCGCCTGCCGCGATCATGTTGGTCAGTTGCTCGTCCAACACCTGTATTTTTCCCATGCTTCCCCTCCTTTCTCCAGGCTTCCTTATCGCTTCAAGCGCTGTTTCCATTCGAAGATTTTCAACATCGCTTCCATCGGCGTCGTTTGGTTAAGGTCCAGTTCCCGCAGCTCCGTAATCAGGGCGATCTCCTCAGGCTGCATCGACTGATGTGTCTCTTCCCTGCCAGCAGCCACCGGAGCACTCCACAAGGCCTCCAGCGTCATCTGCACATCCTGTGAAGGAGCCGCACCCGCCTCCAGTCCAGCGAGGATTTGTCTGGCTCGCTCAATTACCTTTCGGGGCATCTCGGCCAGTTCGGCGACGTGTATGCCGTAGCTCTTGTCCGCACGCCCCGGTTCAATCTTGTGCAAAAACAACAGCTTGCCGTCCCGTTCTTCACAGCGGGCGTGTACATTGACCACTCCAGGCAGCGTCTCCTCCAGGCTGGTCAGTTCGTGGTAATGGGTGGAGAAGAGCGTTTTTGCCCCGATTTGTTCCCGGATGTACTCGATCACCGCCTGCGCCAATGCCATTCCGTCATAGGTAGACGTACCCCGGCCGATCTCGTCCAGAAGAATCAGGCTTTGTGCCGTCGCCTTTTGCAGGGCGTGCTTCGTCTCCAGCATTTCCACCATGAACGTACTGTGACCGCCTGCCAGATCGTCAGCGGCACCGATGCGTGTAAAGATCTGATCAACGAGCGACAGCCGCGCTTCCTTCGCCGGAACAAAGCAACCGATTTGCGCCATCACGGTAATCAGCGCGATCTGGCGCATGTAAGTGCTTTTCCCCGCCATGTTCGGACCGGTAATGAGCAGAATCTGACGGTCGGACTGGTTCATCTCCACGTCGTTCGCCACGTATTTTTCCCGCTCCAGCACGGCTTCCACGACCGGATGACGTCCTTCGCGGATGACGCATTCTCCGGAGTTCACAATTTGCGGACGCACAAAGCCCCGCTCGTCGCTGACCGTTGCAAACGACTGCAGAACGTCAATCGCAGCAATTCGTTCCGCCAATCCCTGCAAACGCGGGATGTGTTGGGCCACTTCGCTTCGTACGGCGACGAAGAGCTGATATTCAAGCTCAATCATTTTCTCTTCCGCTTCAAGGATCAGCGCTTCCTTCTCTTTGAGCTCCGGGGTAATGAAACGTTCGGCGTTGGCCAGGGTCTGTTTTCTCTCGTACCGTCCTGCCGGCACGTTTGCCTGGTTGGCGCGGGATACTTCGATATAATAGCCGAAGACTTTGTTGAAGCCCACTTTTAACGAGCGGATCCCGGTTGCTTCCCGCTCGGCTTGCTCCAGTTGGGCAATCCAGTTTTTTCCTTCCCGACTGGCTGTATGCAGCTTGTCCAGATACTCGTCGTAACCGGGGCGAATGATGCCTCCCTCGCGTACGGAAATCGGGGGATCGTCCACCAGAGCGCTCGAAAGGAAGCTGACGATGTCTGTGCACTCATCCATTTCCTCGGCGATTTGCACCAGTACCGGAGCTTCCGTGTCGATGAGGAGACGGCGCAACTTTGGCACAGCTTCCAGAGAGAGACGCAGCTGTACCAAATCCCGGGCGTTGGCGTTGCCGTAGGCGATACGTCCGGCCAGGCGCTCCAGATCATATACGCGATCAAGCGCCGCTCGCAGGTCCGCTCGCAAAATCATGTCGCTCTTGATGTGTTCCACGGCATTCAATCGCTCTTCCAATTCGGTTTGGTTGAGCAGCGGCCGCTCAATCCAGCGGCGCAGCATCCGTCCGCCCATTGCCGTTTCCGTACGATCCAGAAGCCAGAGCAGAGAGCCTTTTTTCGTCTTGTCGCGTATGGTTTCCGTCAACTCCAGATTGCGGCGCGAAAAGCCGTCCATTTGCAGGAACTGCCTGGTATCGTAGCGCTTCAGCAACCGCATGTGGGAGAGGCTTCGCTTCTGGGTGGTGCCGATGTAATGCAGGAGGGCGTTTACCGCTGTTCGCATCGCCTGATCGAGCTGCTTCGCCTGTTCGCCGTATTGCCGATCCACGGCAAACGGGTCAAGCTGATCCTTCTCTATGTACGTATTCGGCAGGTCGTTTTTCAGGGAGGTGGAAAGACCGCAGAACACCATCTCCTTGGGCCGGTACTGCATGGCTTCGTCCAAAGCAGCTTCCCCTTTTGCCCAGACGGAGGTGGTGTACATCTCGCCTGTACTCATGTCGCAGGCGGCGATGCCGACCTTGCCCTCGGATTGGGCCAGCGCAACCATGTAGTTGTTTTCCTTGTCGGAAAGCCACTTTCCTTCCATCATGGTGCCCGGTGTAATCACTCGTGTGACTTCCCTGCGAACGACTCCCTTTGCTTCCTTCGGGTCTTCCACCTGTTCACAGACCGCCACCTTGTACCCTTTTTTCAGCAGTTCAGCAATGTATGCGTCGGCGGAGTGATGGGGCACGCCGCACATCGGGATGCGCTCCTCGGCGCCTCCATCCCGCCCGGTCAGGGTTATTTCCAGTTCCCGTGACGCCACAACGGCATCTTCGAAGAACAGTTCATAAAAATCGCCCAGGCGAAAAAATAAGAAAGTATCCGGGTAGTCACGCTTGATCGCCAGATACTGTTGAATCATCGGGGTATATTGTGCCATCGTTTGATCTCCTAGCTTGACAATCTCATTGCTCCATTATAGCACGGTTCTCCATCAGCTTCCACGCCCTGCGGATGTCCTGATCAGCCGGCCAGATCTCCCCCGAAAAAACACAGGTGAAAAAGGCATCCAGTTGTGGCCCGGCAGTCTGGTATGCCGGCAGAGCGCACAGCTCCTCCCACATTGCCCGCACCATCTGTGTCACCCGCTCTTTGTCCCCGAAGTAATAGGCTCGAAGCATGGGTACCTGCAAAAAGGGGCGTGCAGACAGTTGCCGATGATGGGAGGCCACCAGCTTCGCCAGGTGCAGCACCCCTCTTGCAATAGTCGGGGTTACCAGCCAACTGGGAAGCGTTCGGTATTCAAATCCGCCGTATGACTTTTCGCGGAAGTCTCCCAAAAATCCGTAACGGGGACGTCGCTTCCGACATCCTTCGTCTTCCAAAAGCACCAGCGGCAGGGAAAGATAGGCATCCAGCTTGCGGAGCAGCGAAAAGCTGGGAGCGATTTTGCTAAAGTGGATATGCCCTCCGATCGGATAGCCGTCAAACGGCATGCCGCCGGCCAACCATTCAACCGTTTCGTCCCCGATTTTTCGGCGAGCCAGCTGCAGTGCCTGATAGAGGAAATAAAACAGCTCTTCCGGATCCTGGGTCGGATTTGGCCGCAATTCGACCAACGGCCACTGATTCAGAGCCAACTCTTCGCGATACCGGGTAGAGTCACAGCCAACCGTTCCGTGTTTGCCCAGGAAGTCGGAAGCAAGCACCATGCTGCCGTCTGAACCTCGCAGGGCGAACTCCGGATCGGCTCCCAGCATCACCTCGGAAGATTGGTCCTGTTCCATCATTTGAAATAGATCGCTCAATCGGGATGAGTCAATGTCCTGCTCGTTCCACTCGGGATGGATGTCTGCGACCTTGGCTCGATTGGGCGAGTAGGCAACCACCGTAACCTGGCCGATTTCCAATCCCACGGCGTACAGGCTTCTCATGGCCAGATAGGTAATCAGCCTCACTTCGGGATCGTCCGATTCCGGCGCCACCGGATCGGCAGTCTGTTCCATTGGCAAGGGGTGAAGCAGCCACGGGCTTTGCAGCGGTTCCTTTACAATGGAAAGAGGGTGTTGGTGAAACATTTGCACGCGGTAGATCCGCTGACCGCTCGCCTTTTCCGCTTGCGACACGACCGGAATGCCGCTTAGCCGCAGCAGGTACCTCATTTTCCTTTTGTCTTGGCAAGATGATACAGCTTGCTCGGCATTGCGTATCACAATGGTCCGCGACATTCCCCTGTTCCTCCCCGCTCTCCCTTTTGCTATAGCCTATGTGACCGCCCAGGAGAGCGTGAAGAGGAATACGGGAAAAAGAAAAAGAGGAGATGCTCTCTCCTCTTAATCTAACTCATCGAACATGCTGGCAGAATCGTAGTCGTCGAATTCGTCACTGTTCTCCTCATAGTCGCCGAGGAGATGGAAATCCTTGTCATCGCAGCTATTGCAGACAACCACGCAAATCTTGGTCTCGCCGATGATCTCTACTGCGTACTCGCTGTCGCACTTGACTGTGACAGTGCCGCCATTCAGTTCGGCTTTCACGCATTTCGGCTGTTCTACAGCGCGGGCGACGATTTCAAGATCGCCGCGGGCGTTTTTGTCGTAGAACGAAAGCGGAACGAGTACGGAAAACTTGACGGTTTCGCGTTTCACTTCAGTCTGCGTGTTATTTGCAAACGAGAACCACAGGTTGACATCATACGTACCAGATACTTCAACCGCGTCTCCGACTTTCTCTGCCTGGAAGTTCGTGTTGATAACCCAGCATCCGAGGATCGTCGAAGGAGTGTGCGATGGTATGATCGTGTGGGTCGTTTGGGCGTATTTATGACCTTTACCACAAACAGCTTTCGCGTAAAGTTCCCGGCACTGTAGGTCTTTGTCTGTACCCGACATTTCGTTACCTCCTCCATACAACGTTTCTGTACATTTGTATGCAGGGCATTCGACTAGGGTGCAAACACCTAGAATACTTTTGGGAAACTTCTTATCCGCGCATCGCTGTCTTCAGGAATCAGCCTGGGGCTACGAGCAGCAGCCTCCGTCGCGCTTTTTCTCCGGGCCGCCGCCGGTTTCACCCGTCAGCGGATTGCCTCCCGTATCGAGTATGATTCGCTCGGAAACGGTGTTGGTAATGACGCTGGTGACCATCTGCAGCAAATCGTTTACATCTACCTGAGACTGTTTGAACTCAACGACGAGCGGGATGGTGTCCAGTTCGTCCTGAAGCTGGTTGTATTCTTCCTCCACCTTTTTTGCCAGTTCCGGCTTGTTGATGGATTCAAACATAACGATTTGCTTTTGCTTTTTCTTGATTTGGTCAATCAGAGTCTGAACGCGCTCATTGTGCTTGATTTGCTGCTCGGCCCGTTTAAAAAAATCCACTTCTTTTGTTTTGGCGATCATGGCAGCCAGCTCGCGGGCTTTGTCCAGGATCTCTTTTTGCGTATACAGGTTTGTTTGTTCCATTGTCTTTTACACCTCGACCTTTGCTACGATTTCACCCCAGAGGGTCCACGTTTTTGCTTCGGTAATCCTTACGTTTACAAGGGTTCCAATCAATGATTTATCACCGCTCAAGTGAACCAGTTTGCCGGTGCGAGTGCGTCCTGCCAATACATCAGGGTTTGTCTTGCTCTCCCCTTCAATCAGCACTTCGACGATTTGGTTCTGCAAAGCCAGATTCTTTTCCTTGCTGATGCGATTTTGTACTTCCATCAACCGATGGAGGCGGTCTTTCTTCACTTCTTCCGGAACGGAATCAGCCATTTCAGCCGCTGGAGTTCCTTCACGAGGCGAATACATGAAGGTGTAAGCAAAATCGTACCCAACCTCTTCTACCAACGAGAGGGTTTCCTGGAACTGCTCCTCTGTTTCGCCGGGGAAACCGACAATAATATCGGTAGTCAAGGCTGCATGAGGAATCGCCGCTTTAATTTTACGCACGAGTTCCAGATAGTGTTCCCGCGTGTATTTGCGCGCCATCTTCTTCAGGACCTCGGTGCTTCCGGATTGAACCGGCAGATGAATCTGCTCCATCAGGTTGCCGCCCTTCGCCAACACTTCGATCAAATGGTCGTCGAAGTCTCGCGGATGGCTCGTGGTAAAACGGACACGCGGAATATCGATCTTGCGAATTTCATCCAGCAGATCGCCAAACCCGTATTTGATATCTTCAAAGTCCTTGCCGTAAGCATTAACGTTTTGTCCCAGCAGCATGATTTCTTTATAACCTTGCCGAGCCAGCTCACGAACTTCGGCGATGACGTCTTCCGGACGGCGACTGCGCTCTTTTCCTCGCGTGTACGGAACGATGCAATACGTGCAGAACTTGTCGCATCCGTACATAATGTTAACCCATGCCTTGATGTTGCCTTCGCGGACTTTCGGCATGTTTTCGATAATGTCGCCTTCTTTGGACCAAACCTCAATCACCATTTCCTTGCTGAACATCGCATCACGCAAAAGAACAGGCAGTCGGTGGATATTATGCGTTCCGAAAATCAAATCTACTTGTGGATAGCTTTTGAGAATTTTGTTTACGACGCTTTCTTCTTGGGACATACAGCCGCACACCCCGAGTATCAGGTTCGGGTTATTTTTTTTAATGCGCTTCATGTGGCCCAACTCACCGAACACCTTGTCCTCGGCATTTTCACGAATGGCACAGGTGTTAAACAGGACGACGTCCGCTTCCATCTCATCCTCTGTCGACGAATACCCCATCTGTTCCAGGATCCCGGCAATCGTCTCCGAATCATGCTCGTTCATTTGGCAGCCATACGTACGGATGAGGTAGTGTTTCCCTTTCCCGATTCCCTGCATCTCTTCCGGAATGCCGAAATCGTAATGAACGCGAACGTCTTCCTTTCCCCGCTTCTTCGCATCTTTTAAGGAAGGCGGCTGGAAGTACTTGGCGAAATCCTCAGTCGTCTTCTGGGACTTGGCGGATTTTAAGTCCGTAGTCGCCTCATTCTTAACCGTCATCTCTATCACCTCAATGTAATGATTATCCTACATACAACTCATGATTATAGCACATGGAATCGTCATTCTCGAAATAAAATAAGAAGTTCCTGTTACATAATAAAGGAAGTTCTGTTACAGTCATGTCCACTTCAGCAGTTCGCTCAGCTCTTCTATGGTTCCATCCGCTTCCACAGGAGCCTGCCAGTAACGGTCGCGCTTCCAAATGGCTTTCATCCCGGCTGCTTTGGCCGCCGCAATGTCATTGATTGGATGATCCCCGACGAAAATACATTCGGCCGCTTTCACTCCCAGCCGCTTGTGTGCGCGCGCAAAAATTTCGGGGGCCGGCCATTTGAAATGCGCCACGGCCGTTTGAAACCACACCAAGCCGAATGCCTCTTGCTCGCAGCTCAAGAGTGTTCCATCCAAATCAAACAAGCACGCCCCGATCATCTTCAGGTACCTCCTCCCGATTGAAAATGGACCTTCCTTGTCATATTACCACGACTCTCCTCATACAATTGCTGTATTTTCCCACTCGCAGCGGAACAAGCAACCTATGACTTTTTTCACATTTTCCAAAAAAGGGCACTTTTTTTGCAACTTCTGCCTTGTCTACCCCGTCTGAACAGTCAGCTAGCAAAAAATACTGATTATGGGAGGTAACCATGAAACGAGTACTCACCTTGTTCCTGGCAGTCATGCTGCTGATTACGGCAGTGCCGTTTGCACAAGCTGCCCCTTCCTTCTCCGATGTCCCGCGCAACCACTGGGCCTACAAGGAGATTACCGCCATGGCGGAAAAGGGGATCATTAAAGGTTATGCGGACGGAAAGTTTCGTCCCAACAATCACATCACCCGTGCAGAGTTTGCCAAGATCATGATCGCCGCTTCCGGCATCGACATGAACAAGTCGAATATCAAGCAAACGTTTCAGGACGTACCGAAGTCGCATTGGGCATTCTACTATGTGGAATATGCAAAGCCGTACCTGACCGGCTACAAGTCCGGCTCGCGATACACGTACAAACCGGATCAGTACGCTGTCCGGGAAGACATCGCCGTGGCCCTCGTCCGTCTGCTCGGTTACGACCGCAACCACAGACCCGACTTGTCGGTCATCAGCCGATTCAAAGACGATGAACGCATGTCGCCGGCACTCCGCCCCTACATCGCCATCTCCATTCAAACAGGGCTGATGAAGGGATTTGAAGGCTACTTCCGCCCGCAGGATGAGATTACCCGCGCCGAAGCGGCTTCCCTGCTCTACCGTGCCCTTCTCGACAAGAACGAAGACGAGGACAAAGTCGTATTTCCGTTACCGGATACCGAGCCGCAGCCCGATCTGCCCACCAGTGTGACCGACAGCTTCTCCGACACTACGCTGAAATACTGGCAGACGGATAAAGCCAATGCAACGTGGGGCGTGGTGAACAAGCAAGTGACGGCCATTTCCACCGACAACGATGTGGATCACTATTTCCTGCCGCTCAAGTGGAAAGAAGAAGTGAAACCCAAGAAGTACGAACTGACGGTAGACGTTCTTGCCAACGGATCGGATGGTCTGGGCGGAGTTTTCTTTAACGGTGCCGACGGCAAGGCAAACGTGGTGTACATCAGCAAAGACCGTGTGACTCTTGCCAAAGTGAACGACGCCAACAGTAAAGAACTGGATGTCATCGCCTCCGGCTCCTACAAACTGAGAAGTTCCAACAAACTGAGAGTCGTCGTGAATGAAGACAACTGCTCCATCTACCTGAACGGCCAGTTCCTCTTCGGTCAGCAGCAATTCAAACACGAAGGCACAAAGCTGGGGCTCTATCTGCAGGAGGAAGCGACAGACGAAGTTCCTCGCGAGATCACGTACTTTGACAACTTCAATTTTAAAGTGTTGAACTGACAGGAAAAGCGGACCGTTCTCCATTGGAACGGTCCCTTCTTTCATCGCCAAATATTGAATATGGACTTTCACTAGAATTAGAATACGTTCAGTTGTATAATGGTATCCGATTCTTACCCGATGAAAGGAGCCTGCCATGGTGCTGTCTGCCCAATCGCCTTTTCGCTGGATGGATTCCGGTCTCCATCAAAACAGCCCGCTGGACCCGCTGGTTCTCGATGAAGCACTGGCTGCCAGCATGAGTCTCCCGGGAGCTGTGCCGGTCATTCACCTTTGGGTGTACGACAAGGCTCTCTACCTGGGCCGGCGAGATGCGAAGCTCCCACGGTTGGAACAGGCATTGCGCCATTTCGGGCATCAAGGTTTCGGCTGCGTGCTGCGCTCTTCCGGAGGGGCATGTGTTCCGCTGGATGCGGGCGTGTTGAATCTCGCCTGTCTACTGCCGGACACCTCCATTTCCATTGACGCTTTCTTTCAACTGGTCACCGCTTTGCTCCGTGTCGGCCTACAAAAATACGGAGACATTACGTTCGGTGAAATAGCCGGCTCCTACTGTGCAGGTGACTACGACTTTTCCATACACGGAAAGAAAATCGGCGGCATGGCCCAGCGCCGCACCCGTCACGGATCCATCCTCCAGTTGTGCATCAACGTGGAAGAACAGCCACGCGGTGCCATGATGGAGACGTTTTATCAGCTGGCGGGCTTGGATGAAATGGAAAAAAACAAACCCATTCCCCACATGGACGGGTCTACCATAGGAAGTATTTCCGCGTTAACGGGGAAACCGGTGACGGTGCCTGACGTAAAAGAACAGCTGCTGGCTGCCATCCAGAGAGAATGGCCGGTTCTCATCGAGCCGTTTGCCGTTCCGTTCAAAATGGTGGAAGAGTCCCGGCACCATCTGAGTGAACGGCTGGGATTGTTCGCTTTTCAGGCTCGGGAACTGCAAGCTCCTGACTGGAGACTTCCCGTATAAAAAACCATTTCCAGAAAATAACCCACCCGGCATTAGCTAGTTTCCCCTGAAAAATTCCTGGGGTAAGTCAAAAACAAAAGGAATTCAGCTCTCTAAATGGAAGTAGTGTTGTCGAGGCAATACATCCAAAAAGAGGGACTGAATTCCTTTCTTCTTAAAGAAATTCAACAGTGCTCCTCGAAAATCCTATTTGAGGTGAGCGATTATGTTAAAACTTCGTAACGAGCAAATCACATTGTGGGATACCCTTCTCCCTGAACCAATCC
>NZ_JBIYSM020000028.1:0-56155 GCF_044759095.2 Brevibacillus soli | reverse complement strand
CAGGTACTTCTTTTTTCCGTAGTCGCTGGGGATTTTCCTTTGTTTAAGGACATTATTTCATACACCAGAATTTATAAATTTGGACATCCCATACAGCCGCTAGAAAAGTGTTCGGGGCCCCGCCCGGCGAAGCGTTAGCTAATGCCGGGTGGGTTTTCTTGCACATTCTGATATAATAATGATGCCAAAATGAAAATGGGAGTTGAAAGGTATGTACAATGCGTTGGTACAATCCCACGTAGGCGCATGGGAAGTAGCGTTTATCCTGCTTATCGCCGGTTACATCCTGTACCGTACCGGAAAGCATAAGCCGGCCAAAATCTTGCATATGATTCTTCGATTGATGGCAGTCATCATCGTCGTTTCGGGAGTGTGGATGCTGTTCCAGTTCCATGCTGCAGACGTCCTCTACTACGTGAAAGGGCTGCTCGGCATCATGACCATCGGATTGATGGAAATGGCGCTGGTTCGGGGTGGAAAAGGCACGCCCAGCGTCGGCTTTTTTGCGGGCGCACTGGTGCTTTTGGTCGTGGTCATCCTGATCGGCTATCGCGTGATCGTGTAGAAGAGGCGGGTTCTCGTCACGATTTCGCCCCGAATACCGATGAATCCCTTATGCTATACTGAATGTGTTGCGATACATACGTAATTCCGAACAAGGAGTTGATCCCTGATGAGTGCGAATGAAGCGCTTCTTACGCTGGAAGGCTGGTATACCTACCACAATTTCCGCAAGCTGAACTGGGAAAAGTGGAAAAAAGCGTCCGCCGAAGAAAGACAGGCGGCAGTAGACGAACTGCTCACCCTGATGCATACCTGGGAAGCCAACGAAGAAGCAAAGGAAGGCAGTACTGCGGTGTACTCCATCCTCGGCCATAAGGCGGACCTGGTTTTCATGTTCCTGCGCCCGACGATGCAGGAGCTGAACGAGATCAAAACAGCTTTTAACAAAACCCGCTTTGCCGACTACACGATTGCGGACTACTCCTATATCTCGGTGGTCGAGCTGAGCAACTACGTAAACAACCCCGGTGAAGACCCGAAAGCAAACCCGCACGTGCGCGAGCGTCTCTACCCGATTCTCCCAAAATGGGAGCACATCTGCTTCTATCCGATGAACAAGAAGCGGGACGGCAGCGACAACTGGTACATGCTTACCATGGAAGAGCGCGCCCAGATGATGCGTTCACACGGCTTGATTGGCCGCAAGTACGCCGGCAAAGTCAAGCAGATCATCGGCGGATCCGTCGGTTTTGACGATTGGGAGTGGGGCGTTACCCTGTTTGCCAACGACCCGTTGGAATTCAAGCACATCGTCTATGAAATGAGATTTGATGAAGTAAGTGCCCGCTTTGGCGAGTTCGGCAACTTCCTGGTGGGCAACCTTTTGACCAAGGAATCGCTGCAGACGATGCTGAACGTGTAAGAAGAGAGAACGACGACTCAGGTTGCGAAGCCTGAGTCTTTTTCGTTTTGGAATCAAAACCAGATTATGGTAAAATTCTCGTTGGTATCCATTTTGGGAGAGGGAGAGGGAGAAATCATGACAAAGTCGAGGAAACGGAATCGATCCTGGGGGCTGCTCATGGGGTTGTCAGCTGCCATTTCGTTGACGCCGGTGACGATGCAGGGAAACGGTATGATGGACAAAGCGTACGCCGCTGAACAGAAACAAAGCGGGATCACCCAAGAGGAAGCGATCAAATCGGCCCAGCAATGGGTGACGATACCGGGAGACTACAAGCTGGAACATTCCTCTTTCCTGGATGAGCGCCGTGAGCATTATTACGGAAAAGCGGTTTGGCGTCTCAGCTGGGAAAAAGGGCGGGACGGGCATATTGCCGTCACAATTGATGCGGCAACGGGTGTGCTGATGGAATTTTCCCACTATTCCAAAGAGCGGGAGGAAGGACATTCCAGTCAAACTGTTTCCACTGAGCAAGCAGTCGACATCGCTCAGAAGTTCCTGCAGCGAGTGGCGCGAAAAGAAGAGCTGGAAAAGCTGTCCAGGCCAAACGAGTATGGAAATACGTCTCCTTACTTTACCAGTCGGCTTGGCGAGCATGCCGTAATCTTTACCCGAATGGAAAACGGAACGCCGTTTTTGGAAAACGGCTTTCGTCTGATCGTGGGCGGTGACGGCCGGATCTTCCAATTTCAGCGGGAATGGTACGAAGGAGTGCTGCCGGACGCAAAGGAGGCGATCTCCCTCGAACAGGCGGAAAAGCTGCTGGAAGAGAGGCTGTCCCCCTCATTGGTTTACACGCGGATGGATCGGTTGACGGGGATCTATCGTCAGGGAAACAACCACTACCAGCTCGTTTACAGGTACAATGAGACGGATCCCCAGCTGCTCGATGCCGTCAAGGGGACGCCGCTGAATGTGTATGGTGAACCCGCCGGTCCATCGGTGCAGCCGAAGGCTTTGGGGACGACAATCCGCGTGAAAAAAGAGAGCGAAAAGGTAATCACGAAGGAGGAAGCGCAGAAGATCGCCGAGGAGTTGATCAAAAATCTGCCCGGATCCTATCGCTCGGAAGGAAGCCGCGGAAGCGGTGCAAGCACTGGCCCTGACGGCATTACCCGGCGCCATTGGGGATTTGATTTTACGCCGCTGCACGTTGCAGGCGAACAAGTGGAACCGGTGGAGTTGAGCATCAGCGATCGCGGAAAGCTGTTCGAGTATCGGGCGAATGAACGGGCCATTTACAGGGAAGACGGACGAAAGATCGAAAAGGCGGTCCCATGGGAACAAGCGCGTGAGAATGCACTCAAGCTGGTGTCGTCTCTCCTGGGAGACAGGCTCGGGGAGATCTATCTGATCGAACGGCAGCCGTCAGAAGCCGCGATCAAAGAAATTCTGGAGCGGGGGGGAAGGTACATCATCCGCTTTGGCTGGCTGAAAGATGGCATTCCGATAGAGGGGGCCGAATTCGACGTGTCCGTAAACCCGGAAAACGGGGAAGTGGAATGGCTGCGGGCACGGGATGATGATGCGCAAACCCCGGTGGGCAGTGATACGGAAAAAATCATCGACAAGGAAACAGCCAAGAAAGTGGAGCGGGAACAGAAAAAAGGGCTGCTGGCCTACTACCTGCCGCCCCTATGGAAAGATGACAGGATGTCAGAAAAAAGGGAGCCGCTGCTCGTTTATCGCTATGTGGGCGACAACGGGGTTGTCAACGCGGCTACCGGCGAGTGGCTCAGCTTTGATGCACTGCAGCAAAAGAAAAACCCGCAGGACATCGCCGAGCATCCGGCGAAGGAAGCGCTGCAGTTTGCGATCAACGCCGATTTGTTGACAGTGACGGACGGCAAGGTAGAGCCTGACAAGCAGTTGACACGCGGGGAAATGGCTGAGATGATGGCCCGTATGTCCAATCAGTACGAATTTCATAACAGGCTTCGTTCATCCGACATGGATGAGGAAACAACGCCATATGTGTTCACAGACGTTGATCAGAAACACCCGTTGTATTCCGCCATCCAAAAGTGTGTACAGGTAGGACTGATTGCCAAGGAAGGAAAACGGTTTGAACCGGATCGGGCAATCACACGCGTGGAAGCTGCGGAGATGGCCGTCCGTCTGCTGGGATACGAAGAACTGTTGCAGAAACAGGAGATTTTCGTATCCCCCTATCTGGACGTCAACAAGAAAATGGTGCCCGCCGTTTCACTGGCGTACGCGTATGGGTTGTTCCCGACAACGTCAGCGAAGGCGTTTGAACCGGATCGCTCATTGACCAGAGCGGAAGCGGCACAATTGATGCAAATCTTGCAGAAGATCAGTAAGAAAGAATAGTGGGAGGTTGGTTTGCATGAATCGGTTAACCAAATGGCTGGTCAGTATCATCATGGTGGTCGGTATCGTTCCAATGCCGCAGGCGAAGGCAATGACTTCATCCCTATTCCATCAGGGTGTGGAAAAAACCTGCCCTCTCCTGTTTCTGGCGATCGACCATCTGAAATGGAACGCAAAGGAAAAAATGAAGAAAAATGGACCGGATGCACGCGACATGGCAATCGAAACCGAACAAAACAGGGAGGTAAGGGGAAATCTGATCGGCTATCAAACGATCTTGGGAAAACGCTCGTTCACCATTGAGGAGAATGGTGCCAAAGGAAAGGCGAGAGTACTGGACCAAAATACGGGAGAGTTTCTCTACCAGCCTTTTGCCGACGACACAGGTACGGACACCTTCACCTATCGGGTGGAAGACTTGTTCGGCCACTACGACATCGCGGAGGTAACGGTCACCATCAACCTGCCGAACAACGCTCCTGTGGCGAAGGATCTTTCAGTCCATGCCAGCAAAGACAAGCCGGCTTCGAGCAGGTTGTTGGCGGATGATCCGGATGGAGACACGTTCACCTTCTCCATCGAAGTCCTGCCGGAAAAAGGCGCGGTAACCATCACCGATCCAAGAACGGGAGCGTTTACCTACACACCGGATCAGGGGGCAACCGGAAAGGATCGCTTCACGTTCTCCGTTTTTGACGGAAAAGCAAGATCCAACTGGGGTACCGTCACCATTGAAATCACCGAATAGAGCCATAAGCTGTTGGTACAGCCAACGGCTTCTTTTTTTGGAAAGCATCACAGGCTGTTTAGACGTGTCGGAAAAAGTGAAAGAAAATGCCGGAGCGACCGTCTAATGCATGAGGAGGTGAACAGGGTGAACGACGAGGAACGGGTGGAAACCTGGTTTCGCTTGTATCATCAGGATCTATACAATTATTTGGTCTATTTTACGGGGAACCGAGATGTAGAAGATTTGGTTCAGGAAGTGTTTATCAAGGCGATCAGAAAACAATCACAATACCAAGGGTTTGCCAGCGTGAAAACATGGCTGTTTCGAATTGCGCGCAACTGCGCCATTGACGAGGCGCGGCGTCGGCGTGTACTCAAGTGGATCCCGGAGGAATGGCTGCGGCTGGTCCTGTCAAAAGAAAGAGAACCATCAGAGATTGTCATCCTGCGGGAAGACGTGGATTTTCTCTACCAGGCCATTCGCACGCTAAAGCAGAGCTATCGAGATGTGGTTTTGTTACGGCATGTTCAGGGGCTGACGGTTAGCGAAACGGCAGAAATCCTTGATTGGAGTGAATCGAAAGTGAACACAACTGTACACAGGGCCCTGAAACAGTTGAAGAAAAAAATGGAAATGGAAAGAAACGGGATTGGGGTGGGTACATGTGCTCAAAGATGAAGAATTGCTGTCCCTCTTTAAGCAGTTGCCCCGATATGAAATGAAATCGGAGAGAGCCGTTCCGATGGTAGCGACTCTTCAAAAAATAGAGCAGCAAGAGCTTCGAATAAAGCGACAGCAGCTGATTGGGCGCCGGTTCCGTAGATGGATGGCGGTTGCAGGTGTACTAGCGATGTTCATGGTGTACTTCCCTTTTGGAGGAGAAGAGGTGCTTCAACGAATTCTCTTCAGGGTCACGACAACAACCCTTCCCGAAGTGAACGATACAAAACAGGTGGAGAAGACACTGGAAAAACTGTTTTCCTACTACCCCGAGCTGCGTGCGTATCAGCTATCTCGCCGTGATACAGGAAGCATCATTGAAATTCACTTGAAAAAACCGCAAAGTGCGGCAAATGCAGACATTCGGGTAGAGACTGTAACGGGAAAACTGCTTTCCTTCCATTGGGATATCAGCGAGTCCCCGGCACGTATATCGAATGCGGGAAATGACCAAATCGCCCGCTCGTTCATGGAAGCCATTCGCGGAACGGAAAGCGGCATCGATTTCTCCAATCCCCAGCCAAACCTTTTTCAGCGCGTGGTGAATGGGATCCCGGTTCAAGGTGAGTGGATCGATGTTTTGACGGATCAATCGGGACGCGTCATTTCCTATCAAGACCATATGGAACAGACGTTCATCCCGGACAGCCATTTTCCTGGGACATCTGACGTGTTGCCTGTTCAACAGCTGGCGAGCAAGCTGTCTTCCGAAATGCGCCTGGTCTATGTAGAAAGTGTACCGCAGAAATCGCCGCAGCCGCATGCATCTTCCCGTGAAGCGGCACTGATCTACACGCCGGGAGTGCGGTTTCCCGACAGCGTGAAGTTCGACGCCAAAACAGGAGCCATTCGTTATTCTTCCAATTATGATCGGGATTTTGCCCGCCGTACGGAGCCGCTCAAAGTTTCATCGCCAAGGAAAACCTTCACGGTAAAAAACAAGGCTGAAGCTGCCGATTTGCTTCGGACCTTTGGCTATCCGGTGAAAAACTCCAATGAACTGAAGCGGCAAGAGGCACCCGCGCGGAACGCATGGATGTATTTTATTGACTTCCTGGACGGGCCGAAAGTGTATGCGGATCGTGATACCGGGGCTCTCCTGTATGTTGGCGGACAACCGGCCGACAAGCCTGTGAGAGAGCCTTCCCTTTCAATGTCCGAGGCAGAAAAAATCGCGATCCGCCAACTGGAACCGTACCTCGATCCCGGCGTGAGCGAGGTTCAAATGGCCCATCGGCAGTATACGCCTGAAGCAGGAACGTACAGCTTTTATTATTTGGCAAGCTACAAGGGAGTTCCCGTTGTGAAATACCACGAAGGCGATTTGGCCTACAGCGTCACAATTGATGCGACAACGGGAGAACCAAGGGGATTTACGCGCGGTGATGTGCCGTATCAGCTTTTGACCAACATGCCCGTGAGACTGCAAAAGCCGTTTGTCATATCAAAAGAAGAAGCGGCAACCATCTTTCTCAAAGAAAGTGATTTCCGCCTGGTGTACATGTATGAGGGAACGGGAATACAGAGGCTGCCCCGCCTTGTGTATGTGCTTACGAACGAGCAGCCTGTCCGAATTGACGCCACGACTGGAAGTGTCATCACAAAATAAATGGCACTTCCATCACTTCGCCATGCACGCTTCCCTGCTCTCTGCCAGCATGGTTCCTTCTCGAGCAAATCGCACGTGCCAGGACAATGCTTTTTCCAAAACGTGAGGGGTCTGACCGCCTCTTTCCAGGGCTTCATGGTAGTACTCGTAAAGCTGCGCCCGATACGCCGGATGTGCGCACTTTTCAATAATCAGCGGGGCCCGTTCCCGGGGAGCCAATCCGCGCAAATCTGCCAATCCTTGTTCCGTTACGATAATGTCCACATCATGCTCGGTGTGGTCGATATGGGAAGCAAACGGAACGATGCTGGAGATGTTTCCGCCTTTTGCAGTCGATTTGGTGACAAATACGGCCAACCGGGAGTTTCGGGCGAAATCACCTGAACCGCCAATTCCGTTCATCATTTTGGTTCCCATCACATTGGTTGAATTGACATTGCCGTAGATATCCACTTCCAGTGCGGTATTAATGGAGATTAACCCCAACCGGCGAATGATTTCCGGGTGGTTGGAGATTTCCTGCGGGCGCAGCACGATTTTGTCCCGGTAGGTTTCAAAATGAGTCAAAACGTGCTGCATCTTTTGCGCCGACAGCGTAATCGAGCATCCGGAGGCGAATTTGATCTTGCCTGCATCCAGCAAATCAAACACGGCATCCTGAAGCACTTCCGAATACACTTCCAAATCAGAAAAATCAGAGTCTAAAAATCCGTTGAACACAGCGTTTGCGATGGTGCCGATCCCTGATTGAAGCGGTGCCAAATGCTTGGGAAGTCTGCCCGCTTTTACTTCGCGCTGAAGGAATTCAATCAAATGGTTCGCCATCACAGCGGTTTCCTGATCAGGCTCCACAATCGTAGAGGGAGAGTCCAGTTGATTCGTAATCACAATCCCTTTGATTTTATGGATGTCGACGGGAATTCCCGCGCAGCCGATACGCTGATCCACTTTTGTCAAAGGAATCGGCAGACGCTCGCCCTGCATTCCCGGATCATAGATATCATGTACGCCTTCCAGTGCAGCAGGTTGAGCGGTGTTTAACTCAACGATAACCTGTTTTGCCTGCTGGACGAAAATACTGGAATTGCCCACGGAGGTTGCCGGAATAATCAGTCCGTCTTCGGTAATTGCAACCGCTTCCACAATTGCATAATCGATCGGGGCCAGGATGTTTGCTCGGAGCAGCTCCGCCGTATGAGACAGATGCTGATCGACAAACAACATCTCCCCGTTGTTCATTTTTTGACGCATGACGGGATCTGCCTGAAAGGGCAGCCTCTTATGAATGATGCCGGCTTCCGCCATAATCGCATCCACATCCGAACCAAGTGACGCACCGGTATAGACGTTGATTTTAAACGGCCGGTTTTCCCTTTTTGCGCGTTCGGCCAGGGCGATTGGAACGACCTTTGCGTCCCCTGCGCGTGTAAAACCGCTGAGGCCGACTGTCATGCCGTCTTGAATCCAGCTGGCCGCCTCCTCGGCTGACACAATTTTCTGATGTAGATGTTGATCACGTAAGCGTTCCCATAACATAAGTCCACACCTGCCATCCCACGAGTTCTTGTTCATCAAGATAGCATGACGAAAAGAACCTCGCACTTGCTTTTCCATGAAGCAGAAAATACGGGGATGAAGCAGAAAAAATCGGGATAAACCGCCGGCGCCGTTTAAAACCTGAGAAACTGTCGGAATTGACTGGCGTATTTTTGGCTGACCGGTATATGGGTTCTTTTTTGATCCTTCATGACCAGCATGAAAGTGGAATGAAAATGGGGATGAATTTCCTCGATCGCGTTTACGTTTACAAAATAAGAGCGATGGGTGCGAATAAATTGGTCCATCGGCAGGATCTTCTCTAATTCAACCAGACTGTATTTATTCAGGTAGGACTGACTCTCCGTATGGATCACCGTCTTCCCGTCCAGGGCTTGCAGAAAGGAGATCTTGTGAAAAGGGACGGGAACCCATCGCTCTTCCCGTTTGCCGACGAGAAATGGATGTTTGGGCAGCGGGATGCTTTCTGAATCCATCACATGGGAAAAGATCGCGGTAAGGCATCCTTCAGCCTGTCCCTGATGAATGAGGGGAATGGACATCCCGTAATAAGCCACGCCAAACAGATCGCTGGCGACATACTGCGATACCTTCTGCTTCGTTTGCAATGCCTTGTACGTAACAGACCCTTTGCGAATCGAGTCCCCTGGCTTGATTTTTAAATCAATGCTGTCACTGGGTTGATAGTAAAGGTACTTGGAGCGATCGGAAATCGCAACAGACACTTCTTTTGAAAATACCTGGCTGAAAGCTGCGATGATTGGCGAAACCGATGAAATCTCCATCTCTGTCACTCCTGTAAAAATGGGTTCTCCCCCTATTTTAGCAGATCAACCCGGATCTCTCGCCCAACTGGAGCGCTTTTTTCCCTTCTTCTCCTTGTGGTACAGTGAAAAAAAGGCTTTAGAGTGGGGAAGGAATGTGTCTTCGTGAAAATCGGTTACAGAACGATCAAAACAGCCATCGGCACGGCGGTCTCGATCTTTCTCGCCCAGCAGCTCGGGCTTGAATTTTACGCGTCTGCGGGCATTATCACCATCCTGTGCATCCAGGTGACGAGGAAGCAGTCCTTTCAGACGGCGTTGAACCGGATTTTCGCTTGTCTCTTGGGCATACTGCTGGGCATCGTTTGTTTCCTTGCATTGGGCTATCAGCCGGTAGCCGTACTGTTGTGGATTCTCGTGTTCATCCCGCTCACTGTACGCTATCGGATTACCGATGGCTTCGTGACGAGCGCAGTCGTCCTCTTCCACCTGTATTCCTTGCAGCGGGTCGACCTGGCGAGTGTGTTAAACGAGCTGGCCCTCTTAAGCATTGGGGTAGGCGTGGCTCTTCTCGCCAATCTGTACATGCCCAACGTGGAAAAGGAACTGAAGCAGCTGCAGCGTCAACTGGAACACAACTTCTCCGTCATTTTCAAGGAGTTTTGCTTCTATCTGCGCAACGGGGAGAGTGACTGGGACGGCAAAGAGATGATTGAGACGGCGGGACTGTTGGAAAAGGCGCTCGATCTCGCCTCGAGGGACGTGGAAAATCGCTTCGTACGGCAGGAGAACTCCTACTACCAGTACTTCGTCATGCGGGAAAAGCAGTTTGAGCAGCTGGAGCGAATGCTGCCGATCGTCTCTTCGCTGCACCTTCAGGTTCCCCAGGGGCATCAGATCGCCGATTTTCTGGAAAACCTGAGCAATTCCATTCACCCCGGCAATACGGCGCATATTTTTCTCGATGAGCTGCGGAAGATGCGGGAAGCGATCCAGCGCACAGCCCTGCCGCAGACGCGGGAGGAGTTTGAAATTCGCGCCTCGCTCTTTTTCCTGCTGCGGGAGATTGAGGAGTATCTCTACATCAAGCATCGGCTGGGAAAAAATCAGGAAGGAAAGGTGGCTGCCCTCGGTTAGGGCGGCCTCAACCCAAAAATAAGACTTAATAATGGTAACCATTACTTTTTCTCATTTTTCTGCAGATTCCACTCTGTGTTACTGTTAGGCCAGAGCATATCTGACAGGAAAGGAGCTTGCGTATGTTGCCATTTCGTGTTGTGGATCAAGCAGCCATTGAAGAGATATTGGAAATGAAAACGGTTATTGAGGTGGTAGAACAAGCCTATGCCTTGAAGGCGGATGGGCAGGCAAGCTTGTTTCCGCTCGTGTTTCACGAGTTTGAACCGGGAAAGGCGGACATGGACATTAAGTCAGGCCATGTGACGGGCGCGCATGTATTCGGGCTGAAATTGGTTTCCTGGTTTGGAGAAAACAGCGCAAAAGGGTTGCCGCAGCTGAACGGAGTCGTCATGGTGCTGGACAGTCGGACGGGGATGCCGATGGGAATTCTCAGCGGCGAATATATCACCTGCATGCGGACCGGTGCCGCGGGAGGGATCGGAGCCAAGTATCTGGCGCGGCCGGAATCTGAGCACCTGCTGATCGTCGGCAGCGGACATCAGGCTCCTTTTCAAATCATGGCGACACTCCAAACCATGCCTCACATCAAGAAGGTATCGGTGTGGAATCCACGGTCGCATGCGAAAGCTGCGGCGTTTTGTGAAGCGGTACAGAACCAATTCCCGGTGCCATTGACTGCAGTGGAGGATGGTGAGCGGGCCGTCGGGGAGGCGGACATCATCATTACCGCCACATCCGCACGGCAGCCGCTGATCCGACGGGAGTGGGTAAGGCCGGGAACACATCTGAGCTGCATCGGTGCCGACATGGAAGGAAAGCAGGAAATCGACGAGCGGTTGTTCGCCGATGCGCGGGTGTTTGTCGATGACGTGCCGCAGGCGGTGCACGTGGGTGAAACGGAAATCCCCGTAAAAAAAGGAATCATTACCCCTGACCGCATTGTCGCCGAGATTGGGGAGGTCATTTTGGGCCGCGCAGAGGGGCGTCAGTCCGATCGTGACATCACCATTTTTGACAGTACGGGTATTGCCATCCAGGACCTGCTGACAGCCGGTCACGTTCTGAAAGAGGCGGAGCAGCGAGGATTGGGAACCGTCGTTCACCTGTAATTTGGGAGGTAGGGAGGAGGGTCATCATGCTGGTAAAACCGTTTAAGGTAGAAGAGTGGATGAACGCGTATGAACATGAAGCGGTATACAACATTGCGGAAACCTGCGTCGATTCGTTGACACTTGGGGAACTGATTGCATTGTCGGAGGAGCCGGAGGATTTTTTACGGGCGCTTTCCACAAAGAAGCTGACGTACGGCCATATTGAGGGGTCCCCGGAATTCCGCTCGCACATTGCAGCGCTGTACAAGACGATGAAGCCGGAAAACATCCTGTCCATGAACGGAGCGATCGGGGCGAACTTTCTGGTCTTTTACACGCTTGTACAGCCGGGAGATGAAGTGATCTCCGTGCACCCGACGTACCAGCAGATGTATTCCGTGCCCGAGTCGTTCGGGGCTTCGGTGAAACTGCTCAAGTTGAAGCCGGAAAACGGCTTTATGCCTGATCTGAACGAATTGCGTTCGCTCGTATCCGACAAAACCAAGCTAATTTGCATCAACAATCCAAACAATCCGTCCGGTGCGCTGATGGACGAAGCCATCCTCCGTGAGATCGTGGAAATCGCCCGTTCTTGCGATGCGTACATCCTCTGCGACGAGGTGTATCGCGGGTTGTACCAGGATCCTGAGGCCAACATTCCGTCCATCGTCGATTTGTATGAAAAAGGGATCAGCACTGGCAGCATGTCAAAGGTGTTTTCGCTTGCCGGACTGCGCCTGGGGTGGATCGCCGCACCTGCAGACGTCATCAAGTCCTGCTTCCAGCACCGCGATTATACGACCATCAGCTGCGGGATGCTGGACGACACTCTTGCCGTTCACGCACTGAAAAACTACGACAAAATCATGGAGAGAAATCTCAGGATCGTTCGCGACAACCTGCAAATCCTCGATGACTGGGTGCAGCGGGAACCCCTGATTTCTTATGTGAAACCGCAGGCGGGTACCACCGCGATGCTGAAATACGAGGCACCCATTCCGTCCGAACACTTTTGCTTGGAGCTGTTCAAGAAGACAGGCGCGTTCCTGACGCCCGGAAGCTGTTTTGATATGGAAGGCTGGGTCCGCATCGGGTATGCCTGTGATACCGAGATGCTGAAAGCGGGCTTGGAAAAAGTCTCAGAATTCTTGCACACCCTCTCGTAATCTCTCTCATAAAGCCCTTCCTGCCATCGAGTAAGGAAGGGCTTTCATTAACTTTGACAATAGAAACTATTAAAGAATGCAATTAGTTGTATAATTATAAGTGTGCTACTATTTAGAAAAAAGTTTTGGGGGGATTTTGTCCTATGAGTCAACTGCAACTGAATACGGAACCGGCAAAGTCTAAACTCAGAGAAATCAACGTGTTTGTACTGCTCTTCGCGGTACTGGCCATCGCAGTCATTCTCACGTATATTCTTCCGGCCGGTGAATACGCACGAGTAGAGATGAACGGGCGAAGCGTAGTCGATCCCGCCTCTTTCAAACTGGTAGAGTCGTCTCCGGTGAAACCGCTCGGCCTGGTCAACAGCATCCACACGGGTATGGTGGAAGCGGCCAACATTATCTTTTTTGTGCTGATAATCGGTGGGACGTTTGGAATCTTGACTGCTACCGGGGCGATTGAGGCTTTGATTGTAACCCTGTCCCGCAAGCTGGCCAACCAGGAGAGGTGGCTTATTCCGATCATGATGCTGTTCTTTGCCGTGGGCGGCTCTTTGATGGGGATGGCGGAAGAGACTCTTCCTTACATCGCCATCATGGTCCCGTTGGCCGTCGCTCTGGGCTTTGACGTGATGACCGGTGCGGCCATCGTGCTGGTGGGCGCTTCCGTCGGATTTACCTCGGCCATCATGAATCCGTTCACTGTCGGTGTTGCGCAAGGGATTGCAGAGCTTCCGACGTTTTCCGGAATGGGCTTTCGAATTGGGGTTTTTGTCGTCATGTATCTCGTTTCTGTCGGCTTTATCTATCGTTATGCGATGAAAGTAAAACGGGATCGTTCCCAAGGATTTTTTGGTGAGTTTCAAACGCAAAACGCGGATGCGCTGCTTCGATCCGATATTCGCTTGACCACCGCGCACAAATGGATTTTATCCTGCTTCCTGATCAACTTCGTCGTTCTGGCGTTTGGCGTGATCAAGTACGGCTGGTACATTACGGAGATTGCGGGCTTGTTCGTTCTGCTTGGGATCGTCATCGGTCTGATCGGAAAGCTTTCTCCCAATACGATTGTGGAATCGTTTATGAAGGGCGCAGCCGGGTTGATCGCCGGAGCGTTGGTGATCGGCGTCGCAAGAGCAGTGGTAGTGGTACTGAACGAAGGGCATATTCTCGACACCATCCTGTATTACGCGGCTGGAGCGATCAATCAGATTCCTCCTGCGTTCAGTGCGGTAGGCATGCTCATCCTGCAAACGGTCATGAGCTTCATCGTTCCATCCGGCAGCGGGGAAGCTGCGCTTACCATGCCGCTCATGACGCCGCTCGCCGACCTCGTAGGCGTAACCCGGCAAACGGCGGTGCTCGCCTATCAGTTTGGCGACGGGATTTCCAACATATTCATCCCGACCTCCGGGTACTTTATGGCCGGATTGGCTCTTGCAGGAATTCCGTGGACGCGTTGGATGAAGTGGATCCTGCCGTTGATTCTCGTTCAATACGGAATTGCCGTCGTTGCCGTTGTGGTGGCACAGATGATCGGATACGGACCTTTTTAACGTAAGGAGGGAGTCTCATGACGACCGCAGCTGCCCAATCACTGGCAGAATGGGCGGTGCACCATCGCCGCCATTTGCACCAGTACCCCGAGCTGTCGGGACAAGAGTTTGAAACGTGCGCCTACATCAGACGTTGTCTGGAAGAGCTTCAACTGGAAATTCTTCCGTATCAGCCCCCCAACGTGGTTGCGCTGCTTCGCGGAACCGGGGGGAGAAAAACGATCGCGCTCCGGGCCGATATCGATGCACTGCCCGTAATGGAAGAAGGAGACAAAAGCTATCTTTCAAAAAATGCGGGTGTAGCTCACGTATGCGGTCACGACGGACATGCTGCCGTTTTGCTGGCGGCAGCCAAGTGGCTGTCGGAAAACAGGCAGCAGGTGAAGTCGAATGTGCTGTTCATCTTTCAGTCATCGGAAGAAATGCTCCCCAGTGGGGCGGAAGCGCTGGTGAAGCAGGGTGTGGTTGATCAAGCGGATGCGGTATTCGGCATTCACCTGTGGCAGCCGCTCGCCAAAGGCAAGGTCGGGGTGGCACACGGTGCGATGATGGCTTCCGCCGACGATTTTCGAATCGAGATTGAGGGGAAAGGCGGACACGGTTCCATGCCGCACGAAACCGTCGATCCGATTTACATCGCCAGTCACGTGATCGGAGCCCTGCAATCCGTCGTCAGCCGCCGCGTCAATCCGATTCAACCGGCTGTGATCTCGGTGGGAAAAATCGAAGCGGGAACCACCTATAACATTATTCCGAACCGGGCTTACCTGTCGGGTACGCTTCGTGCCCAGTCGGAAGAGACCCGACGATTCATGGCGGCGGAGATGAAACAGGTGGTGGAGGGAATCTGCGCCAGCTTCGGTGCGAAGGGGACATTTGAAATAGACTGGGGAACGCCCGCTGTCGTCAACGACAAAGGCATGAGCCGGTACGTGGAACGGGTTGCGACCGAGACGTTTGGCAGGGAAAATGTCGTGCACGTTGATCCGGTAATGGGAGGAGAAGATTTCTCCTACTATCTGGAGCGCAAACCTGGGGCATTCGTGTTCATCGGAATGAACGGGGAAAAAAGCCGCTATCCACACCACCATCCGCGTTTTGATCTGGACGAAGAGGTCTTTCCGATTGCCATCAACTTGTTTGTCCAACTGGTGCGCCAGTTTGAAGAGGAGGTAGTGTAACCACATGTTGTCTGTATCGTTTCTCGATATCCTAAAAGCTCATAAACGCTTGGGCGGCGAAGTCATGCAAACCCCCCTGATCCGTTCCGCGGCGCTGTCCAAGGAATCCGGCGCGGATGTATGGCTCAAGCTGGAAAGCTTGCAAAAGACCGGTTCGTTTAAGGTGCGGGGGGCTCTCAACAAGATTGCCTCCCTCACCGAGACGGAGCTTCATAACGGTGTCATCACCGCCTCTGCCGGAAATCACGCACAGGGTGTGGCGTATGCCGCGTCTCTGCGAGGCGTTTCCGCGCTGATCGTCGTTCCAAAGACGGCGCCGGAGACAAAAAAGGCGGGGATCAAGCGGTACGGGGCGGAACTGGTCGTCTTTGGCGACAATTACGATGAGGCGGAAGCACACGCCTATCAGCTGGCCAAGGAGACCGGCCGGACGTTTGTCCACGCGTTTGAGGATAACGAGATTATCGCGGGTCAGGGAACAGTGGGTCTGGAAGCGCTTCTCGAAGAGCCTGACTTCGATACCATCGTCGTTCCGGCGGGGGGCGGAGGCCTGATTTGCGGGATTGCAATTGCGGCAAAAGCAATCAATCCGGACGTGCGCGTGATTGGGGTACAGACCCATGCTTCACCGCCGTGGTATTATTCGTTCCGCGAGAAGCGGATGGTCGACGTGGAGTACAGCGATTCTCTGGCGGACGGACTGCATGGCGGGATCAGCCAGGGGAATCTCGATCTGGCGCTTCAAATCGTCGATGACTTTGTCCTGGTGGAAGAAGAACAGGTGGCAGAGGCGATGGCCTGGATGGCCCGCGAGCACCACTATATGGTGGAAGGATCAGGCGCGGTCGGTGTGGCCGCCTTGTTGAATGAAGCGATTCCCGGGATCCGTGGACAAAAGGTATTGAATATCGTCAGCGGAAGCAATGTAGATGCGGCAAAGCTGGCTAAAATCATCAATCGAACGGTGTACTGATGAAGATCGAGTCGGTTGAGATCATGGGTTTGTCACTGCCCCTGCTACAGCCTTTTGTCGTCTCATATGACACCTATCACGAACTGCCGAGCATCATCGTCCGGATCAGGACGGATTCAGGTCTCGTCGGTTATGGGGAAGCGGTTCCCGACGAGCATGTGACGGGCGAGACGTATACCAGCACCCTTGAGGTATTAAAGACTCATCTGGCTCCGGCAGTCATCGGGGAAGATCCGTTTCGCATCGAATGGATCCATCAGAAAATGAACCGCGCGATCTGGGGCGTTCCCTCCGCGAAGGCGGCCATTGATATCGCCTGCTACGATCTGATGGGAAAGGCGGCCGGACTGCCTGTCTATCAATTGTTGGGCGGACCTTATCATCAACAGCTGCAAATCCCTTATGTGCTCAGCATTCAGGAAACGGAACGGATGGCCGAAGAAGCCGCAGCTGCTGTGGAAAAAGGGTTCCGTTCCATTAAGATAAAAGTGGGCAGCGACTTGCCGACAGATATCAGCAGGGTACAGGCCGTTCGCGCAGCTGTGGGACCTGACGCACAGCTTCGTGTCGATGTCAATCAGGGCTGGGAGAATGCTGCAAACACGCTGTACGCACTTCGCCACCTGGAAGCGTGCCGGATTGACTGGATTGAACAGCCGGTGCATGCCGATGACATCGACGGGTTGAGTGAAATCCGGGCCAAGACGTCCATTCCCGTCATGATCGACGAAGGATTGCACGGAAGCAAAGAGCTGCGTCTCGTCATCGAAAAAAAAGCAGCGGACTGGATCAACATCAAACTCATGAAATGCGGCGGGGTTTTTCCTGCGGTGAAACTGATCCATCAGGCGGAAATGGCCGGTATCCGCGTCCAGATTGGTTCCATGGTGGAATCCTCGGTGGCGACGGCGGCGGGAGCCCATCTTTCCCTGGCGAAGAAAAACGTGCAATCCAACGAGATGGTTGGCCCGCTGATGTTTGCAACGGACATCGGTGATCTTGGATATGAGGGGGACTGTCTGAAGCTGAACCAGGAGCCGGGACTTGGCATCCGGATCGATGATCAAATTCTGCAATCGTTGACGAGGGAGTTCATAAAACGTTGAAGATCAAATAGCGAATGCAAACAAGGCTGACGTTTTACGGAAAACGTCGGCTTTTTTCTTGTTCGATTGGAGAACATCAGGTACACTTGCTTTCAAAGATGAAGTATCGCCGGATTTTTGTTCAGGCATGCGGGAGCGTGTGACAAGATGGAATTGAGAAATTTAAAAACGTTTCAAGCGGTTGCCGATCATCTGAATCTGACCAAGGCAGCCGAGCAGTTGGGCTACAGCCAGCCGACCATTACTCTGCAGATCAAGGCTCTGGAAAAAGAGCTGGGGCACGCACTGTTGAACAGGGTGGGCAAACGGACGTTTCTCACACCGGCTGGAAAGGTGCTAAAGCAGCATGCAGACCGGCTGTTTGCCGTGCTGGATGAGCTGGAAGAGGGGCTGAAACGGCTTCACAACCCGTTTGGAACGCTGGTCGTGGCAGCACCGGAATACTACTGCACCGAGTACCTGTCGCTGATCATCAAGTCATACGTGGGGCTTCATCCACAGGTTAAGCTGCAGCTGATCTCCTGCAACAGCCAGGAGACGCTGCGAAGAGTAAGTGTACACGAAGCCGATGTGGGAATCATTGCCGGGATTTGCACGCAGCCGGAAATGGAGTCAATCATCGTGGACCATGAGGAATTCGTTCTTGTGACTACTCCGGAACTTTTGCAGGAACACGGTGTAGAACATGCGCTGGAGCAGTATCCGTTTTTATCCTATCAAGAAGGCTGCAACCTGGGTGGCTTTATCGACGAGTGTTTGAAGGAAGCCAACTACGTGCCGCGCTCGGTGATCCAGTGCAGCAGCGAAGAGACGATCAAGCGGGCGGTGCTCAATCACACAGGGATCGCTTTGCTGAGCACCGCCTTGGTGGAGCAGGAACTTCAAAGCGGCAATCTGAAGGAGCTGTTTCGCTTTTCGCGAAAGGCGGAGACGTCTGTCATTTTCCTGAAACAACGCGCGCAGGAACCGGCGATTCAGACGTTTGTCGAGTTGGTGAAAGACGTCTGGCAGACGGTTCGGGAGGGGCAACAGTAATGCGTCCTGCGGTTGGAGCAGAAAACTGCCTGCTCGAAACGGAAGCCTTTATGGAATTGCCGCGCAAATTTTTGGATAAAGAGAGAATCAGGAGGCCCGCAGATGAAAGGGATCGAGATCAAGGACAGGATTTTGGTGGCAATCGCACTGGAGACCGGAAAAAGGGCTGAGAATATGGGAGGAATCATTTTCTATACAAAAGGAGGGGACTCCTTTATCCACGCTCTCCACGAGCTGTATCTGGACCAGGAGATCACGAATGTGGAGTTCGTCTTCGGAGGGGATGATTCCAGACCGATCGAGGCCGTCTGGACACATGCCAGATTGACTGAGAAGGGAATGAGGCATGTGAAACAACTTTTGGATCAGGCGAAGAAAAGAAATTCATAAGTGTTCCAGGAAATTCGTGCGCTCTGCAAATCCTTACGTAAAAGTAAGGATTTTTATTTTTGCGGAGTATCCAAAATAGTTTAACTATTTTTACAAAATGGATGTATAATTTTGGTAACTTTGTTAGTAATGTTAACTAACTGTGGTGGTGAATCCATATCCGTGGGAGGAGCAAGGAGAACAGGCAATACCAGGCTCGTAAAAAAGCTGAATAAAGAAGAGATCCTGCAGCAGGTGATTCGCAGCGGGCAAATCTCGCGAGCCGACATTGCCAAGCGGACACAGCTCAGCCGGCCGTGCGTCTCCGCGCTCGTAGACGAAATGATCCGGGAAGGGCTGCTGCACGAAGTCGGGATAGGCGACTCCAGTGGAGGGCGGAAGCCAATCCTGCTGGAGTACAACTACCATGCGTACTCCATTGCCGGGGCCGTGTTTGAAGGCTCGACGCTCACGATGGCGATCGCTGACCTCAGAGGAGAATTTTTGGCCCGCTACCAGACACGGCTGGTACAGCCCACCAACGGTGAACTGCTGATCAAGGATCTGACGGACGGGCTGGAAAAGCTTCTGGCCAAAAGCGGCGTCGAACGCGACCGTCTGCTGGGCATCGGTGTCGGCCTGCCGGGGATCACCCAAAGGCGGAACGGTACCGTGAGCTTCTCCCCCAGCACAGGATGGATGGGGCTGCCGATCCAGCAGGAGATTGAACGGGTGCTGGGCATCCCGGTCATCATTGACAACGACGTCAATATGATGACACTGGGAGAGTACGCCCGCGGCGTGGGAGCAGGCGCATCCCATGTCGTCTACATGTACGTGGGTACGGGCATCGGCTCGGGTGTCATTCTGGACGGACAGTTCTACCGGGGAAGCCGGGAAGCGGCAGGTGAGATCGGCTACATGCCGATCGGGCCCGTGCATACCCGCCAGGATGGGGAGTTTGGTGTATTTGAAACGCACTATTCGGTCCCGGGCATTGCCCGCAAAGCGCAGGGATTTCTCTCTGGCCTCCAGGAAGGCTCGAGTATCATACATCAACTCATCCATCACGCCGATCAGGGGAACCAGGAAGCGCGGCAGCTGCTCGACGACGTGTACCGGCACTGGGCGTACGGCATGGCAAACATCATCAGCGTCCTCAATCCTGAGCTGTTGATCCTAAGCGGAGAGATGATCCACATGGATGAAAAAGGGGTGAATCGGATTTACGGTTGGTTGGAGGAGTGGGTTCCCGTCGTACCGCGCATGGAAAAAGCCAGCCTGGGCGATCAGGCAGGTCTGGTCGGCGCCGTTTACAGTGTGTTGGAAGCGTTTCCTTCCGCAAAATTGCTGGACAAATGAAATGAAAAAACGAGGGGGAGTATGGTTGTGAATAAGACCAACAGCTTGTTGAAGAAATGGGTTCACGGTTTGTTCGTCAGCTCGGTGGCGCTTGCCGTTACCGCCTGCGGAGGCGGAGGACAAACGGCCAAGCCCGCTGATACCGGCGGCAGCACACCTGCCGCTGCCAACCAACCGGCCGCTCAACCGGCGCCATCTGGTGAAGCGCAGAAATTGGTGATCTACACGGCACGCGACAAAAACGTGGTGGAAGAGATCATCCCGAAGTTTAAAGCGCAAAATCCAGGCATTGAAGTAGACGTGCTGACCATGGGTGCACAGGAAATCCTGGAGCGCGTGCGGGGGGAAAAAGCAAATCCTCAGGCTGATTTCTGGTGGGGAGGCACCCAGTCCGCTTTGATGACAGCAGCCGATGAGGGGTTGCTGGAGAGCTACAAACCTACCTTCAGTGACAAGATCCCGGATCTTTACAAAGACAAGCAGGATCGCTGGTACGGTGAAATGCTGCTGCCGGAAGTCATCATGTACAATCCGGATGCGTTGAAAAAGGAAGACGCGCCAAAGGATTGGGATGACCTGCTGGATCCGAAGTACAAGGACAAAATCATCATCCGCGGCGTACTCAAATCGGGGACGATGAGAACCATTTACTCTGCCATGATCTATCGTCAAGGCGCGGACAATCCGGAAAAAGGGTATGAATGGCTGAAAAAACTGGACGCCAACACCAAGGAATACGCCCAGGATCCGACCAACCTCTACCTGAAGCTGGCCCGTCAGGAAGGTTCGCTCTCGCTTTGGAACCTGCAGGATATCATGATTCAAAAAGAAACGAAAAAACAGCCGTTTGACTTCATTTATCCGGCGAGCGGAGCGCCGATTCTCGTCGATGGAGTGGGCATTGTCAAGGGCGCGAAGAACGCGGATGCGGCGAAAAAGTTCTACGAGTTCCTGTTCGATGAGAAGCTGCGCGTTGAGCTGGCGGAAAAACTGTTCCAAATCCCGACCCGCACCGATATCAGCAAGGACAGCCTGCCAGCCTGGCTGAAGGGTATCGAGTTGAAGCCGATGGATATTGACTGGTCCGTCATGGCGGCGAAAGAGAAAGACTGGATGCAGTACTGGGATGAAAACATCAAAGGAAAAGGCAAGAACTGATGAACAGACGGGGGGAAACCTCCGTCTGCTCGCAAGTGCATAGGGGGGGAATCTGTTGAGCGGTGTAGCACTGGATCATGTGAGTAAACAATTTGGCAGCGTGCGAGGCGTAGAGGACGTTCACATTGATATCAGACCAGGAGAGTTTTTTACGTTTCTTGGTCCCAGTGGATGTGGCAAGACGACGACGCTGAGGATGATTGCGGGCTTCTATTATCCCACATCGGGCCGAATACGGTTTGGCAATCAGGACGTGACCACCCTGCCTCCAAACAAACGAAACACAGGCATGGTGTTTCAAAACTACGCGTTGTTTCCCCATATGAGCGTGTTTGAAAACATTGCGTTCGGCCTGGAAGTGCGCAAGCTTCCCAAATCAGAGATCAGGGATAAAGTGGAGCGCGCGCTAAAGCTCGTTCATCTGGAAGGCTACGGCAATAGACGGATTGACCAGCTTTCCGGCGGTCAGCAGCAGCGTGTGGCATTGGCGCGGGCGCTTGTCATCGAGCCGCAGATTCTCTTGTTGGACGAACCGCTTTCCAACCTGGACGCGAAGCTGCGCGAGGAAACCCGGTTCGAGATCAAGCGACTCCAGTTGGAGCTGGGGATTACCACCATTTATGTGACGCACGATCAGGCGGAAGCGATGTCCATGTCGGATCGCATCATGGTGATGCAAAACGGCGTGGTGCAGCAAATCGGCACTCCGGAGGATATTTATCATCGTCCGTTGAACCGTTTTGTGGCCTCATTCATCGGCGAGACGAACCTGTGGGAAGGCACGGTCGTCGGCATCGAAGGAGACGAGGTCCGTGTCGAGATTGCACCCGGGCTGGTCCTGAGCGGCTATCTCAACAACGCTTCTCCGCAGTGCCAGATTCGACGGGGGGAGAAGCTCGCCGTCTCCGTCCGGCCTGAATCCGTTCAGGAAGCGGATCCAGAGAAGGCGGACGCCGCCAATGTGGTAACAGGATCTGTCATCATCTCCGAATTTACCGGGGCTACCGTCCATTATATAAGTGAGGCAGCCGGCAATCGGCTGCGGGCCACGTTCGTCAATCAGGGGCACCGCGTCAAACAGCGAGGCGAAGAGCTTTCCCTGCTGATTCCCAAAGAGAGCATCTACTTCGTAGGCTAGGGGGGGATTTGGATGAAAGTGGAACTGGCAAGGCGGACTGCGCCAAAGAACTGGACTGCGGTCACCTCTTCTCCCCATTTCGTGTACATACTGGTAGCCCCGTTGTTCCTTGTCCTGCTGGCGTACGTCGTATACCCGCTGTTTCAAACGTTCATGCAAAGCGCACAGCTTGACGGGCGATTTTCGTTGGCCAATTACGCCCGATTCTTTGACCCGGAGCATCCTGCCAACCTGGAAGCGCTGTGGACCAGCATTATCCTATCCGTATTAAGCGTAATCACCTGCGGCATCGTCGGGGTGACCATGGCGTTTCTGCTGGAGCGCTACGAGTTCCCCGGCCGCAAGATCCTGACCGTGTTGGCCATGGTGCCGATGGCATTGCCGCCGCTCGTCGGCGTGCTTTCGTTCACCTTTCTCTACAGCGAAAGCGGGATTATCCCCCGCACGCTCAAATTCCTGTTTGATCTCGAGCAGGTGCCCTTTTCCCTGAAAGGCGTCTGGGGTGTGTTGGTGGTACACACGTTTACGATGTATACCTATTTTTACATGACCGCCTCTGCCGCCATCAAAGGACTGGACCCGTCACTGGAAGAGGCTGCCGCCAGTTTGGGGGCAGGACGATGGTACGTGTGGCGTCGCGTCATTCTCCCCATGCTCACTCCCGCCATGGTCGCATCATCACTGCTTGTGTTCATGATCTCCATGGCGTCGTATACAGCACCGCTCATTTTTGGAATCGAGCGGACGATGACGATGCAGATTTACCTCTCCCGTACCAACGGGAATCTTGATATGGCGGCTACGCAATCGACCATTCTGTCCGTGGTCTCCATCCTGTTTCTGCTGCTGATGCGCTGGTATCAGGGCATCCGCAACTACCAGAACATGAGCAAAGGGGTAAGCGTACACCGAACCGAGGTGAAAAGCCCGCTGGGAAAATACGTGTCGATGCTTCTCTCCACGATCGGCGTCGTGATTTTGATGCTTCCCATCCTGGTGCTGGTGTTGATTTCCTTTTCTGAGGACGGGACTTGGACCGTGCAGATCCTGCCGCCTGTATACACGGTTGATCACTATGTGGAGCTGTTTACTGACAGCAAAACGTGGAAGCCGATCGCTACCAGCTTTGAATTGAGCTTTCTGGCCACAGTGGGCAACGTCATTTTCGGGGTGGCGGCGGCTTATGCCATGGTTCGGCTCAAATTCAAGGGAAAAACCCTGCTCGATGTGCTGATCATGCTCCCGTGGGCGCTCCCCGGCACTGTGGTTGCGGTCAATTTGATCACCGCCTTCAGCGAACCGAACCTGTTCAGCTTTCAACAGGTACTGGTCGGCACATTCTGGATATTGCCGCTTGCCTACTTTGTACGCCACCTGCCGCTGGTCTTTCGCTCCACCTCTGCTACCCTCATGCAGATGGACAGCTCGATCGAGGAAGCAGCCCGAAATCTGGGAGCGAGCTGGTGGTACAGCTTCCGTCGGGTGGTGTTTCCGATGGCGCTGAGCGGGGTGCTGGTGGGGACACTGCTCGCGTTTGTCCAGGGAATCGGCGAGTTCGTCGCTTCCATCCTGCTGTTTACCCCACGTACAACGCCGCTCTCTGTGGAAATTTTCCAGCGCATGTACGCGTTTGAGTTTGGGACGGCCTGTGCTTACGGCGTCCTGCAGATTACCCTGATCATCATCGTACTCTTTATCTCCCGCAAGGTGACCGGAGACAACGCCGGCACCGCTGTCTAACCCCCGTCGTGTCCATTCATGGCGGCAGCATGGGACGGCACAGGAAAAGCCATGATTGAACTTGCAGGAAACTGGCCACTTCCTGCGGATAGATCAATCACAAGGAGAAATGGAGGAAGGTTCATTGAGAAAGGGAATTGCGAAGCTTTTTTCCGTTGTTGCCACGGTAGCGATGGCGGGCAGCCTGGCACTGCCGGTTGCCCCCGAGCGGGCGTACGCCGATCGCGGCGTCGTGGACCTGTGGAAGTCAATCAAGCCGCTATCCACCATTGCCAGTGCCATGAATACGGGCGCCCACCCCGACGACGAGCACAGCGCCATGCTGGCCTATCTCGCGTTGGGTAAAGGCGTCGACACGTCAAGCATTATCGCCAACCGCGGCGAAGGCGGGCAAAACGAGATTGGCAGCGAACTGGGCAACGCGCTCGGGATCATCCGGACGCGCGAGCTGCAGGAAGCTTCGAAAGTTACCAACGTCACGTTAGGCATTCTCAGCGAACAAATCGATGATCCCATTTTCGATTTCGGCTTTTCCAAAAGCCCTGACGAGACCTTGACCAAGTGGGGCGAGCAGGTCGTGTACGAGCGGCTCATCCGCAAAATCCGCGAGCTTCGCCCGGACGTGGTGATCCCGGCTTTTTTGAACGAACCATCGACCCACGGCCACCATCGCGCCATCAACGTGATCACCGTCAAGGCGTATAAGGACGCTGCCGACCCCCATGTATTTCCAGAGCATATGAAACAGGGACTGCAGCCGTGGCAGATCAAAAAGCTGTATGTACCCGCGAAAAAAGAGGACCACAACGTCAGCGTGCCGGTCGGGGAGTACGACGAGATGTACGGGGCTTCCTACGTGCAGCTGGGTGAAGAATCGCGCTTCATGCACAAGAGCCAGGGCATGGGTCGCCACTACGACGAGGGGCCCAGCTTCAATTACTACAAGCTGGAGAAGTCGACTGTCGAGGCGAAGGAGAAGGAAGCGGATTTCTTCGACGGAATCGCCTACACCTTTGAGGATTTGGCCAAGGAGGCAAGCGGCAAACAGGATGGACAGAAGGTGGCGAAAGACCTGCGTGTGCTGCAAAAGGACGCGGATGAAGTGATGGCCGCTTTCCCTCACTTTGCCAAAGTGGCGAAGGAAGTCCACGAGATGAAGCTGGACGTGCAAACGGCTATCCAGGACGTAAGCAGCTCCAGGCTGGACGATGCGACCAAACAAGACCTGATGCACCGCCTGCAAGTAAAGGCGAACCAGCTGAACCTGGCAAGCGCAGAAGCGACCTCGTTCGTTGCCAAGGTGAAGCCGGAGACGGGCGAGCTGGTTGCCGGTCAGACGACCAAGGTGACCGTCACGGCTTATAACGGCGGGCAGGTCAAGTTGAGCAAGGTAAACCTGAAGCTGAACGTTCCGAAAGGCTGGGTGGCCAAACCAGAGGGAAGCACGCAGTTCCCGCAGCTGGGCTACAACCAGACCGTATCTGCGACATTTGACGTATCGGTACCGTCCGACGCACCTCTGTTCAAGCCTTACCAGCTGCCGACGCTTACTGCCGATGTGTCCTACGAGGCGTTTGGCGCGCTGAATACGGTTCGGGCCGTTCCGCAAAACGCCGTCGCTGTGCTGCCGCCATTCGCCCTGTCGTTGACCCCCAGTGCGACGGTGCTGAACACCCTGAAGCCGGAAGATCCGATTCCGGTGAAAGTGACCGTGCGCAACTACACACCGGGGAAAGCACAGGCCGACGTCTCCCTGCGTCTGCCGGACGGATGGAAAGCGGAGCCGGCCGTTCAGCCGGTTTCCTTCAGCGCAAAAGGGGAAACCAAATCGGTAGCCTTTACCGTGAAGCCGCCGTCCTCTGTCAATATGGGCAAATACACGGTGTCCGCCGTGGCTGCCAGCGGCTCGGCAACAAGTGAGCACGGAGCACAAGTCATCAGTTATCCGCACATTGGGAAAACGTACTTTGTCCAGCCGGCGGCATTGTCGATCCAGGCCTTTGACCTGGAGGTGCCGGAGGGTCTGAAAGTAGGGTATGTCTCCAGCGGGTTTGACAACATCGACCAGTACCTGGAGCAGGTTGGCGTAGACGTGACCCGCTTGAGTGAAAAGGACATTGAATCGGGAGATCTGAGCCAGTACGACACCATCGTGCTTGGCATCCGCGCCTACGGGTTCCGTCCCGAGCTGATCACAAGCAACGGCCGCCTGTTAAAATACGTCGAAAACGGAGGCAATCTGGTTGTGCAGTACCACAAGCCGGAAGACAAGTGGAAGCCGGAGCTGGCTCCGTACCCCATCACCATCGGAACGCCGCTGATCCAATGGCGAGTCACGGACGAAGCCTCCAGGGTGACGATGCTGGCACCCGATCATCCGATCTTTACGACACCGAACAAGATTACAGAAGAGGATTGGAACCACTGGATTCAGGATCGTTCCGCCTACAACCCGGACAAGTGGGGAAGCGAGTACGTGGAACTGATCACAAACGGCGATCCGGGTGAAAAGGAATTCACCGGCACGTTCCTGACCGCCAAGTACGGCAAGGGTACCTACACCTACAGCTCTCTTGTCTGGTATCGGGAAATCCCTGCTCTGGTACCGGGCGCCATACGGATGTTCGTGAACATGGTCAGCTTGAAGCAATGAGTTGAACAGGGGGAGGGCCCTCCCGCGGGTCCTCCTTCCCTAACATTAAGAAGGCGGGTGAACTCATGAAAGCGATCAAACTGCACGGGCGACGGCTCAACGACGTGCTGGCAACAGCGCCGTTTGCCGTTTTGCCGCTCGGGTCCGTCGAGTACCATGGGCCCCATTCGCCTCTCGGTACCGACTTTTTCCTCGCCGAGGGATTTGCCGATGCCATTGACCCGGCGCTAAACCCCCTGATTTACCCGACCGTTCCATTCGCGCCTTGCCCGGGGAAAACGCAGGACTACCTGGGAACGGTTTCCGTTCGGCCCGAGGTATTTCTTTCCTATCTTACCGATGTAGTAGAGGGGATCTGCCGTCAAGGCATTCGCAACATTGTCCTGCTGAACGCTCACGATGCCAATATGGGTCCGTCGCGTACCGTTGCGGAAGCGGTTACGGGAAGGTACAAGGACGCAAGCTTTCTCATTGTCAATTGGTGGCAAATGGTGGCTGTTCCGTTTGCCGAAGAGCAGGGGTTGTTCCAGGGGACGGCGGGTCGCGGGCACGGCGGTCCGTACGAGATGTCAGCGGTGAAGGCCTTTTATCCGGAACTGGTTTTGGTCGGGGAGGAAGATGCGGAACTGCAACCGCCGCCGCCGTTGTCGCCGCTTCCCTACGTACTGGTAGAAGGGACCCCGCAGGGATGGGCGGGCTACACAGGCAGCATCAGGCAAACCTCCTTGCAGGCTGGGCAGACCATTGTAGCCGAGGCTGTAAAGAACATGAATGAACTGATCCGCCATTGGCTTCTTATGCGAAGGCAGGAATATGCGGGAGAGGAGATAACAAGATGAACTACCGTGACAAAATATTTCGAGAAGAGGGAACGAGCTTCCCGGGCAAAACCTACACGGAAGCCGTTCTGGAGCCCGCGTATAACGAAGCCAAAGCGCACTTGCTCAGGCCCATGATGGCGATTCATCATGCCCATCTGATCATGCTGCGGGAGCAGGAGCTCATCACCGAGAATGATGCGAAACGAATTGCCCGAGCCCTTCGCTCGCTTGACCTGGAAGAACTGCGCCGTGCCAGCTATTCCGGACAGTTTGAGGACTTGTTCTTTCAGGTAGAGAGCCAGCTGCTGGAGTCCGCTGGAGACATCGCCGGCAACCTTCATCTTGCCCGCAGCCGCAATGACATGGGCGTCACGATCTACCGGATGGTGCTGCGCGACAAGCTGCTCGTCACCCTGCATTCGGCCCTCTATCTGAAAGAGCATTTGCTCCTGTTTGCGGAAGAGCACGTGGATACCGTGATGATCGGCTACACGCATACCCAGCAGGCGCAGCCGACGACCATGGCCCACTACGTAATGGCCGTCGTCGATTCGCTCAACCGCGACATCCAGCGTCTCGTCAACGCCTACCGTACCTGCAATCGCAGCAGCATGGGCGCAGCCGCTCTGACCACCTCCGGCTTTCCGATCAGCCGCGAGCGGATGATGCAGCTCCTGGGCTTCGACGGCCTGGTGGAGAATTCCTACGATGCCATCGGCGGAGCCGACTATCTCGGGGAAACAGCCGCGGCATTTCAGCTTGCCGCCATTAATCTGGGACGGACGGTGCAGGATCTGCTGCAGTGGTGCACGATTGAGTTTGCCGTGCTGAAAGTGGCGAGCCCGTACGTGCAAATCAGTTCGATCATGCCGCAGAAGCGAAATCCGGTCTCGTTTGAGCATATGCGCTCGCTTTTATCAAGCGTGGTGGGAAACGCCTCCGCCGTACTGACCATGATGCACAACACGCCGTTCGGCGACATCGTCGACACCGAGGACGACATGCAGCCGTACGCGTGGAGGGGTCTGGCCGTCTTGGAACAGATGTACCGCCTGATGGCATGCGTAGTCGGCACCATGGATGTGAACAAGGACGTATTGCTGGAACGGGCAAAGGGCAGCTTCGCCACGGTTACCGAGCTGGCTGATACGCTGGTGAGGACGGAAGGACTTTCGTTCCGCACGTCCCATCACATCGTCGGCCGGGTTGTAAACGAAGCGGTCCGCCAGGGGCTTACAGCCGATCAGATCAGCCTTGATCTGGTAAACGAGGCAGCGGAAACGGTCATCGGCCGGAAACTGCGCATCACCGAAGAACAGCTTAGACTGTCACTCGACCCGGTCCATTTTGTGACGATTCGATCCCTGCCGGGCGGTCCCAGCCCGACAGAAATGAAGCGGATGATCTGCGAGCGCAAACGGCAGCAGCAGGAGCAGGCAGAATGGCTGGAAGACGTGAAACGTTCAGGTGAAAACGCCATGCGGTACCTGGATCAGGTCATTTCCCGATGGAGTGAAGCGTGATGAAACGCATACACATCCCCTTGCTGGCAGTGGACGGAGGAGGCACCAAGTGCCTGGCTGTCTTTGCCGACACGGATAAAAGCATACGGGGCACGGGCCGGGCCGGTTCCTGCAACTATCAGGGAATCGGAGTGGAGTCGGCGGCCCGCGAGTTAATCAAGGCAATCGGTCAGGCGATGGATGACACCCTGCGAGACCATCAGGAAAACCATGTCCAATGGGATGTAGAGTGCGCTGTCTTCGGTCTAGCCGGACTGGATACGGAGCACGATCGCCGCATCCTCAAACAGATGGTAGAGGGAGTACTGCAGCAGCTGCAGATCCGCGTTCGACATCTGATTGTGGAAAACGACGGCTTTGCCGCCCTGTTGGGAGCGACCAACGGGGAAGCCGGTATTCTCGTCATCGCCGGTACGGGGTCCATTGCCTACGGCGTCAACGGGCAGGGAGTGACGGCTCGGGCCGGCGGCTGGGGCCATCGTGTCGGTGATGAAGGGAGCGGATTCTGGATCGGCAAGCAGGCGATCACGGCGGTATTAAAGGCTGCCGATGGGCGCGGTGAGGCAACCAGCCTCTCTGCCCTCCTGCTTCCCTATTTGGGTCTGTCGCACGTGGAGGATTTGTTTAACTGGACGTACGGAGACGAGTATTCCGTAGAAAAGGTCGGGGAGCTGTCCCGCCTGGTCAGTCAGGCAGCAGCGTACGGGGATCAGGCGGCCGCCCGTATCCTCGAAGCGGCCAGTGAGGAATTGTATCATGCGGCTCGTGCTGTCATTCATGCATTGGAGATGACAGACAAACCGTTCAAGATGATTCTGCAGGGCGGTGTTTTGCAGAACGATGAACGCGTGAGGGGCATGGTGCTGGGCAAAATTCGCCGGATTACTCCTTTCGTGCAGATCGAGACGGCAAAAAACGATCCGATCTACGGCGTGATCGCCAAAGGGCTGGCGTTTTTGCAGAAGCAGTCCAAAACGTAAGCAGCATAGAGGTGGTTTCCAATGAAAAGGCTGTTGTTCGTGTTTCCCCATCCGGATGATGAATCGTTTGCCTGCGCCGGTACGCTTGCCAAATGCCACGAGGCCGGGCATGAAACCTATCTGGTTTGTGCCACATCGGGTGGCAAAGGGAAGTCGGGCGCTTTCTCCTTTTCCTGCGGGGAAGAATTGGCCCGGCACCGTGAGCAGGAGCTGTTGAAGGCTGCGGCGATTCTCGGGGTCAACCGTACTGTTTTGTTCGGCTTTCCCGACGGGGGACTTGCCTCCCACGACTTTCAGGAGATCGTCGAGCGGATCACGGCCACCATCGTGGAGATCAAGCCAGACGTCATCGTCACCTTTCCGCCGGACGGCGTGACGGGACATCCCGACCACATCGCCCTGTCCAAAGCGACGGAACAGGCCGTGCTTCAGGCGGAAAGCTCACTTGCCCCCGGACAGGGGTGTGATTTTTACTACGTCTCCATCCCTCACTACTACGACCACTGCAAGGAGAAAGGACCGGCGGCAGCCGTCCCGATCACCGGAAAAGTGGACGTCACCCGCTTTCGGGAGAAAAAGGGAGAAGCGCTCCGTGCCCACCAAAGCCAGGTCTACTCGGTCAACCGGGCATACCCTGGAGTGATGGAGGGAGACTTCGGCGTGATTGGCAGCTATGAGTACTATACCTTGGTTCGCGCCCAGGGAAGAGCGGTCCAGCCGGCCGCTCCGGAGGGTGGCATTCCCGTGATTGAGTTGTAGTTCGTGCAGCTCATTGCCCTATGGGAATCATCGAAAATAACGAAGAGAGGTTGTCCCGAAAGTCTCAGGCAGACTTAGGTACAACCTTTATGATTCACGGTTGGACACGCTACCATAAATACGGAAACAGCCTGCGGTCCATCAGATTGGTGTCGATCGGACATTCTCTCGCATTCTCACCATATTGCCATGCCCAGACCTGTGCTGGACAGGAAGGGCGCACAGGGGAATACGCTGGTGCTTGACGCGGGGACGATGTGCCTGGAGTTGGCTCCTGGCTCCACAGCACCGTTTGAATTCGCACTCTTTCACTCTTTTCCTGTGCGAGACAATAGGCAATGTGAAAAGCGGGTTGACTTGGATCACAGTAAATCCCCGAACGATACCCCCCCTGATAGATGGTATCCACCCAACCGCGAATCCACGCCTCATCTACCGGAAACCGTTTCTCGATATTGGCGAAAAGAATGTTTCCTTTGGGAATGCCGAGCAGTTGAGCATAATACATACTGTTTCTTGCGATGATTCGTCCTTGGTCATAGCCGACCGCTTGGCGGAATTTGCTGTAAATCGGCAGGATCTTCACGTTGTTGCGATGAAGAAAAGACGCTTCTTCTCTCGTAAGCCCATCAGCCGCATTCGGTACGGTTACCAAATACCTTCCCCAGAATGCGGGCTTACCGAAGTTACGAACTACGCACTGATACAAACGGTTCCCCACTCTTGCTGCTGAGTCAACTCCCCAGAACATTCGTTCCGGCATTCTCGCAGGCCCCCTCACAAACGTGATACCTCCATTTATATGGAAGAAGCAGGGGAAATGACAAAGAGGATGGACCTCGGCCGGTAAAGGACAGAGCGTTTGTGCTATTTTTGAATAACGACTTCCAGCCTTTTTATCTTGTCACCTTTATTTTTCACGTTAACGATTGAAAATGCTCCTATTTCTTTGGTGTATCGCACATGAGTTCCGCCACACGCTTGTTCATCTATGTCTTGAATCGCTACTAACCTGACATGTTGAAAAGTATGATTCTGGAACGTTCTCTTCAAACTTAAGATCGATACGCGCCCGATTTTCGTAAATCTCATTACTGGCAGCCAGCGCGCCAAACTTCTTGTACAGATGGCCTGCGATGACATGAAGAAGAGTATGATATCTCATAAATGTGTACCGTCTGTCCCAATCAAGCTCAGCTTCGACACTCTCTCGTTTTAAATGGGTTGTATCATCCAAATAATGGACGATTTGACCTTGTTCTCGTTTCACCTGTACGACATGATATAGACTGCGATACCCCTGTCTTAAGATCCCTGTGTCGGAGGGTTGGCCGCCACCTGTAGGATAAATTCCAATAAAATTTCCCCTTACAATTTTATGGTTGAAGCAACGATAACCACGGCAAAATAAATCAAGATCCCACCTAAACATCGATCAAACCAGTAATGATATCGTCCATAAAAATCCCTGAACTTTTGATAGGAAATGACAGCGGATAAAGAAATAAACCATAATCCAACAGCGAAAACGATTTCCAAACCATAAATCCAACGAACCCAGTTGCCCGTATCGGTCGAAATAAACTGAGAAAAAATGCTCAAGAAAAATAAAGCGGCTTTTGGATTCAAAACATTGCAGAGAAAGCCTTCGCGAAATCCCTGCATAAACGTTTTGTTCCCATTTGTTTTTTGGTAATTGGTTTCACTATGTCCATTTTGCGGTGTTGACCGAATCGCTTGAAATCCAAGCCATAATAAATAAAGAGAGCCCATTAGTTTCATGGCTAGAAATATGCTTGGAACTTTTTCAAGGATATAGGTAAAACCCAAAATCGTATACGTAATATGAATAAACAAGGCAAAGGCAACACCGAGTGCTGTGGCAATTCCTATTCGACAGCCAAACCCCAGGCTGTTTTTCATCACGATAAAAAAGTCAGGTCCTGGGGACAGACCAGCCAGTATCCCAATGAGAAACACCTCAAGATACATGAATACCATCTCCTGCTTATTTTTCATTGAACATTTTGTTCGTGACAAGATAAAAAAGGTCCGGATCTCCTTTCCAAATCTCCTCCATTTTTTCTACACCCAACTTTTCAGTCATCACTTTCATCATGATATCGTGACGAATATATTCTTTCGCGAGCAGCACCAACAGAGGGTCCTCCGTGTGTAAGGCAAACGGAATGGTTTCTTTGGAAAACCCGGCTATCAGCACCTCTTCATTATCACAAACGACGACGGATAAACGTTTCCCTAAACGTTGCTCCTCAACATCAGCAGTTGAAGGGGGATGATAATAGGTCTTTCCGAAATGATTTGTAGGTTCGCAATGAAATAAGAGGGAGTAAATTCGCACGCCTGAATCCAGTGCTTTTTTCGTGTACGGCTTCAAATCCTCCAACTCAGAATCCCACAAAGACAGCCAAACTTCATGCCGAGCTTTTGAAATCAAGGTCTTCATTTTTTCAAGAACCGGTAATCTCTCTTTGATATGACGAATGACATGAGCTTCAGGAGGGGATTCCAGCGTCTGTAAATTTTCTTCAAGATAGTTGAAGGTTTGATCGTTTTCATCCCGTAAACGTCCAAGAAATTCCTTTGGAGGCACTGGAGTGTATGTTAAAGGATCCGTACGCAATTCATGAATGGCACCTTGAGCAATAAGCTTATTGATTGTTTGATAAATCATTGACCTTGGAACACCGCTTTGTTTGCTTAATTCATAACCGGTAACAGGCGACCGTCTCAGAAGTGACAAGTATGCTTTGCTTTCATAGGTTGAAAAACCGATTTTCATCAGGCAGTCAATCAGTTTATCCATTGAAGCCTCCATTGTAGTAGTTATGTTTATAACGACTATAATGCAAAATGTAAAGAATTTCAAATTAAACTTAAGACAAAAAAATAAAACTTTTTGAAGGAAGAACACTCGGCTGTTTTCTTGGCGTGGCAAATCCGCGTTTTGCTGGCGGTACCCCTTATGAGAAAATGCAAAGAGAGGCCAAACCAGGTTTGACCTCTCTCCGTTTTGTCTGTACCCAGTATGGGCGTTATCACTAGGGGGGAGTCCCTGTTTTTCTTGAAATTTCGCCGTTACTTGTGGTATGGTTCTGCGTGTTGTCTGTAACGGCAAGTTTAAAGGGCACCCTAAATGGATGCCCTTAAAAAAATTTAGTCAAACTTCCAGTTTCTAATTTTCGCATACACTTTAAATACAGGGTCAAGGAAACGAAAATATCTATCCCTTACTTTTACAAGAACTGGTCTCTTATCTTCTGGAGCCGTTAGTTCTTTCATCAAAGCGGAAGGATTAGTCACACCCATTGCCTTGACAAGGCCGTAAACATCCTCTGTATAAATTTCGTCCTCAGGTCTTTCGGCAAAGGCCTTTAGTAATAACTCCCTTTGGGGTGAGTTTTTGACAGCATCGTGATAAATTCCCTCATATATCGTCGATAAACGTCCTGCCTTAATTTTAGTATTTAAATCATCCATAATACTTTTATCAATAATTTTTTTGCCGAGGTCAAAAGCAACTAGCATAGCTTCACGACCTAATAAATGGACGAAATAGGGAAATCCCTCTGCTTGTTTTACAATTAATTCTTTGGAGTGTTGATCAAACCTTATTTTATTGCCTACTCTCTCTTCGGCCTTGTCAAGTATCGACATTAATTCTATCTTCGGCATCAGAGTAACTTCTATTGATTCAATTTGCCTTCCTACGGAAGCATGATCTACTACTAGTTCTGTTATAGTGTTAGCTATTCCTATTACTCCAAATCTTACAAAATCGGATGAACATGTTTTCACTAAAGATGCAAAGCCATCCTTATTTTTCAAAACGTCAAACTCGTCAATTAATATTAACAAACCACTTTTATTTCTGTTATTATCTTCTATTGTGCGGAGTAATGCTTTAAAGTTTTGGATAAGGTCGTCCGTCCGTATTGTCTTATATGAACTTTCTTCTTTTCCAGAAGTTGATGCTTTAGTACTAAAAACTCCAACTGAACCATCCACTTGAATAGTTCGCTTGAAACTTTCTAACATACGTTCTCCATCTTTACTAAAGGAAAACAAAGAAGGATTGCTATCATCACCAAACATTATTCGTTTTATTAAATCGGAAACATTATCCATAAAATGGTCTACTTTTGTATAAATGGTAATAAAGTCAAAACCTTTTGAAGGTATATATTGTGTTAAGTTAAGAATATTAGGGAGCTCTGTTTTCCCTTCAGCAATTAATTTTATTTGAGAGGCAATTGATGATTTGCCCACACCACGGAGTCCATATATAGCCATAAAGGAACCTTCATTTGTTAGGGAAACCATTGCGTCTTTTATTTGTTCTCTTCTTCCAACAAATTTACTAGGATCTAATATCTCTCTGGCAGGAGAAAATGCCGCTTTTATTTCCTCAATACTAATAGACATTGCCCACACCAACCATTGGAATTTTTTCATTTTGTTTAATATTGTCATATATTTTCCATTTTATCAAGAAAACATTAAGTAAACTTACCGCTACTTATGATACGGTTCTCCTCATCACGATTAAACAGCCCGTTCTTGAAACAGAAGGCCCCACGTGTCATTTTCCATGCGTCACATCAAAGAAGTAATCCACTTCACCCTCACAGCTAGATGACCTGGTTGAACCGGTGGTAGTTTCATATGTTTCCTTCTTTCCACAAGCGGTTACGTAGTATCCTCTTACCGGAAGCTGATCGTCTGTGATCTCTTTCATTTCATTTCCGTGTATCCAATATTTCTTCCGGTCCTTGATTGCGTAAGAGGCCAATTCCGCATCGCTATTCAGGACGATTCGTTCATACGGGTGTTCGGGTGACAATTTGCGAACCTGAACTTGATCCAAAACTTCGAAAAATCTGGAAGCCGATACCGTTCGATCGTATTGCGGCCACTGGTCACCAACCTTGCGACGCTTGATCGTATATGTCTTCGTTTCGGTTGAATAACGGATGTCATACAGGATAAATCCTTCTTCCGATCGGCTGACTAGATCAAAGGTCAGCCTCTTTATCTCGCCATGTTTTTGATACTCTGCACGAAAATTTTCCAGATGAGCATCTGGATCGATGTTGAGCTGATCCCGAATCTTTCCCCAGTCATTTGTAAAGCGAACCTCGGAAATCGTTGCGCTGGATCCGGCTACTTCACGCGGGCGCTCATACATATACTCATCCAATGCCGGAATCATCAGCTGAATCATTAAAATCGCGAGTCCGAGAAAAGCGGCATGTTGTTTGGTTTTCACATTTTTTGCAGGTCGGAAAAACAATAGAAACAGGAGAAAGCCCAAGGGCAAAGGAATGTCATTCATCCTGAACGTAAAGGCGCCTAACAGATAATACCCGACGATTTTCCATCCAAGATGAGGTTCGGATTCAACGCGCCTTTTGTAAATGGAGATCAGCAAAAAAATGACAACAATTGTTAACAAACCATTCATCGCAAGAATCAATGAACATTCACCCCTTTTAAGGACTTCCTCAGTAACGCCAGCTTCCTGTTTCGAATGTTGACAATACAGAAGATGGTGTCTACAATCTTTGTAAGAGTTTGAAAACTTCGGCGAAGATAAGGACAAGTAAAAGAAGGCGCTGATGCCAGAGAGCCGTCCGCCCTGCTGAGAGGACGGTCATCATCTTTCTTTGAAGATCACCTTGGAGCCTTGCTTTGGAAAGGGCTCTGTCCGAGTAAAAAGCAACGGAGTCGTCCACGTTACCGGACGGGAGTTCCCGATGGGGACTTGTTGAGTCTGTTTTTCGCAAGAGAACAGAGAAGCTGGGTGGTACCGCGAACCTCTCGCCTCAGTATGGGGCGGGAGTTTTTTGTTTATCGTGTAGGAAGTTTACGTTTGCTACAGCGTTAACGCATCAGTGTCTTAAACTTTCCGGAACGCATAAAAAGTTTCCTCTAACGAAGAACCAGCTTCTTCGAGAGGGCTTCAATCGAAGCTTTTTTTATCCAAAAACAAAGAGAGACAGTAGAGATGTGGAGGAAGTGGAAAGAATGAGCATCAAATTGGAAGACTTCGTGGTGGCCCACCACGCCCTGAAAGACGTGATTGAAAAGACGCCGCTGCAAAAAAACAAGCGTCTGTCCGAGCGCTACGGCTGCAACGTCTACCTGAAACGGGAGGACCTCCAGGTGGTGAGATCGTTCAAGATCAGGGGAGCGTACAACCTCATCCGCAGTCTCACCGACAGCGAACGAAAAAACGGAGTCGTCTGCGCCAGCGCAGGCAACCACGCCCAGGGGGTGGCCTACTCCTGCAGCCTGCTGGAGATTCAGGGGAAGATCTTCATGCCGACGACAACACCGCGGCAAAAAGTATCCCAGGTCAAGCTGTTTGGCGGTCCCTTTGTGGAGGTGGTGCTGACCGGCGATACGTTTGACGATTCCTTCGCAGAAGCGATGAAATACTGCACGGAGGAAAACATGACATTCGTTCACCCGTTTGACGACCTGCGAGTCATCGCCGGACAGGGTACGGTGGGAACGGAAATCCTGCAGGACATGGAGGAACCGATTGATTACGTGTTCATGAGCATCGGCGGAGGCGGCCTCGCAGCCGGAGTCGGTTCGTACGTCAAAACGCTCAGCCCTTCCAGCAGAATCATCGGAGTGGAGCCAGAGGGAGCAGCGTCGATGAAGCGCTCTCTGGAGCAAAACGACATCGTGACGCTGGTCGACATCGACAAGTTCGTGGACGGCGCCGCCGTCAAGCAGGTCGGCCGGTACACCTGGGAGATCTGCAAGGAAGTGCTGGATGACATCGTGTTGGTGCCGGAGGGAAAAGCCTGCACCACCATTCTGGAGCTGTACAACGAAAACGCCATCGTCGTAGAACCGGCGGGCGCACTGCCGATTGCCGCTCTTGATTTTTACCGCGACCAAATCGCGGGGAAAAACGTGGTCTGTGTCATCAGCGGCGGCAACAACGACATTGACCGCATGCAGGATATCAAGGAGCGCTCCCTCTTGTACGAAGGCTTGAAACACTACTTCATCATCAACTTCCCGCAGCGTGCAGGCGCTCTCCGGGAGTTCATCGAACGGGTGCTGGGCCCGCATGACGACATTGCCCGCTTTGAATACACCAAGAAGAACAATCGGGAAAACGGCCCTGCCCTCGTCGGCATCGAGCTGAAGTCGCCGGACGACTACCAGCCCCTGATCGAGAGGATGAACCGCCACGGGATCGGCTATACGGAGATTACAAAAGATCCGTATTTGTTCCATTTGTTTATTTAGGATACAGTCTGATACAGCCAAAAACTGCGCTGTATCAGGCTTTTTTTTTGCTGGCTCTACAATTCCTCCACCACATTTCCTCCAGTTTTCCACAGTTCTCAAAGGAAAATCAAAGATTCACAGCCTACACTAAAGCTGTGCCTGGGTACCATTATACAAATTCTGACAGGATGATGGATATGTTTTGGAAAGCAAAAACAGGAATGCTCCTGGGAACCATTGCTGCGGCGGTGAGTATCGGAAGCATCGGAAGCGTGTACGCGGCTGACCAGAGTCAGCCGGCTGCGGAGCAGAGTGTAAAGAACTTCGATCATCATAAAGAGGCAATGGGCTGGTTGAAAGGATTCAAAGGGGGACACGGAAACCATTTCCTCAAAGGAACCCCTCTTGGTGAAAACGCTGATCTCTTGGCACTGCTGAAATTGGATTCGGAAGAACTGCATAATCAGTTGAAAGCAGGCAAATCCCTGGCGGAAATTGCAGCGGCGCAAGGTGTTTCTGCAGACGCAGTAATCCAACTGCTGACCAAACAGCAGGAAGATCAGCTGGCAGCTGCCGTAAAAGAGGGCAAGCTCACACAAGAACAGGCAGACAAGCTGAAGGAAAGAACGGCTGAGAGAGTGAAAGCTCATGTTGAAAATGCCCACCACGGTAGAGGAATGGGCAAAGGCTTTAAACTTGGCTTTAAGGAGAACGAGGAACTGCTGACGCTTCTGAAAGTAGACGCCGCCAAGCTGCAAGAGGAATTGAAAGCAGGCAAATCCCTGGCGGAAATTGCAGCGGCGCAAGGTGTTTCTGCAGACGCAGTAATCCAACTGCTGACCAAACAGCACGAAGAACACCTGGAAGCTGCCGTAAAAGCGGGCAAGCTGACACAAGAGCAAGCGGACAAACGGAAAGCGGAACTCGAGACCTTTGTGAAGAAAATGGTTGAGCATAAATTTAAAGGCGAATTCTCGAAAAAGACCGATGCAGATCAGTCGTCCTAAAACCGTTGCAATAAGAGGCAGGTGATTTTTCACCTGCCTTCTTCAAATCTGTTTCAAAAAAACAAATGGTTTACTAGTATTATTGGAATTTTTTAGATGCATACCTATTTTGTTTGCCAGAAAGAGAAGGAGGAAGCCGGTTTGAGGTCAAGCAAAGTGAAGGGGATCGCTGCAGCCGTCATGATCTTTGGATTGATTACAGGATGCGCCCCGCAGCAGAACCATTCAGGGGCCAGATTCAGCCAGTCACAAAGAGCAGTGCCTGTGGAAGTAAAAAAAGCAAGCCGAGAGGAGTTTGGTCTTACCCTTTCTCTCAGCGGCCGGTTGGAAGCAAGCCAGCAGGTTGCGGTTACGTCCAAAACAGCGGGGCGCATCAAACAAATTCATGTGAACATGGGGGACCAGGTCAAAGCGGGTCAACCCATTGTGACACTGGATGGGGAGGAAGCGAGGATACAGCTGCAGCGTTCTCAAGCTTCGCTTTTGGCGGCACAGGCAAGATACATGGAGGCAAAGGCTGGAACGCCGGCAGAATCTCTCGTGCAGACGCAAAACTCCATTGCGGACTTGCAAAACAAATACGAAGCGGCGAAGAAAGATCTGGAGCGAACGGAGACGCTTTACAAGGAAGGGGCCGTCTCGATTGCAGAATGGGAAAAAGCCAAAGCGGCTCTCATCAGCGCGTCAACCAATCTGGAAAACCAGAAGCAAAAGCTTCAACTGGATAAAAAAGGGCCGACACAAACTTCTCTGGATGCCGCAGCAGCACAATGGAAGCAAGCGGAAGCAGATTATGCGCTTGCCCAGTTGAATGCCGCTAATCTGATTGTGAAAGCACCGATCGACGGAGTGATCGGTTCTTTGCCGGTTACAGTCGGCGCCAATGTCTCCAGTAATACGGATATTGCTCAGATTATCAACATCGCGACCATGAAAGTGAAAACACAGGCGACGGAAAGCCAGATTGGGCTCTTTCAAAATGGACAGACCGTTTCTATTAAAATACCTTCCATTAACCTCACCACAGCAGGAAAAGTATCGTCCGTAAGTCCGCTTGCGGATTCGACAAAATCGTATCCGATCGAAATGGATATCCCCAACCCGGATCTTCGTGTGAAAGTCGGCATGATTGCATCCGTAGAAATGACGGGCAAGCCCCATCAGGCGCTGGTTGTTCCCAGGGAAGCGGTGATTTCAAGAGATAAACAGAATTACGTCTATGTCGTTGAGGCAGGAAAAGCAAAGCAGGTAAATGTGAAAGTGGGAGAATCCGATGGAGAACGGGTAGAAATATTGGAAGGCTTGACAGGCGGAGAAGAAGTGGTTGTGAAGGGGCAAAACACGTTGGTTGCAGGTTCGGCCGTTGTGATTATCGATCCAAACGGCCAGACCCAACCAAAAGGATAGGTGAACCCCATGCATATATCTGATCATGCGATTCGTCGTCCTGTGACTGTCATGATGGGTATCCTCATTGTCATCATTTTGGGGATCATCTCGTTAACGCGCATTCCGATCGATTTGTATCCGCCGATTGAAATTCCTACCGTGGCCGTGTCAACCGGCTACTCGGGAGTCGGGCCGGAGGAAATGGAAAACCTGGTAACCCGGCCGATCGAACAGGCTGTTGCAACGGTCGCCGGGATTAAAACCGTGAGATCCACCTCGCGGGAAGGTTCGTCCCAGGTCATCGTTGAATTTGATTACGGAGTGGATATCGACGCGGCGGTCACAGAGATTCAGCAAAAAGTGGAACGAGCCCGCCGCTCCCTGCCAGACGATGCAGATTCGCCAACCGTGCTGCGGTTCGACCCCAACAGCACGCCGGTGCTAACTCTGGCCATCTCCTCGGAGATGGGCGCAGATCAATTACGGTCGTTCGTGGATGAACAAATCGTACCCTCTCTGGAGAGAGTGAACGGAGTCGCATCGGTCACGGTTTCGGGAGGATTGGAAAGGGAGATCAAGGTTCGGCTGGATCAAAGCAAACTGGAGCAATACGGGGTTACGCTGGCAGAGATCAACCAACAGCTCCGGAGTCAAAACCTGGATTCCCCCGGGGGGCAGGTAACCGAGGGGGGAACCACGTACACGGTCCGCTCCATAGGCAAATTCACTTCTGTGGATGATATACGAAAAGTGTCCATTCCGTTGCGAAATAATGGCCACGTGTTTTTGGAAGACCTTGCCGTCATACAGGAAGGGTACAAAGAAGTATCGATTGAAAACAAAATGAATGGTCAGCATACGGTTTCCCTGTCCGTTATGAAACAGTCGGGGACCAATACGGTGACGGTTGTCGACCGCATCTATGAAGAGCTGGAGAAGGTGAAGGGTACCTTCCCTGTACATGTATCCGTCATGAGCCTATCTGATCAATCGGAGTTTATTCGGGCGTCCATCAATACGCTTGTTCATGATACGTTGATCGGCGGACTGCTGGCGATCCTGGTGATCTGGTTCTTTTTAAAAAGCATCAGCAATACCCTGATCATCTCCACGGCGATTCCGATCTCTGTCATCGCTACCTTTGCCTTGATGTTTTTCTGGGACATGTCGATCAATATCATGAGCCTGGGGGGCTTAACCCTCGGGATCGGGATGATCGTGGACGACGCGATTGTGGTACTGGAAAACATTCACCGCCATCGTGAAACGGGTTTGCCGATGAAAGAAGCAGCCGTAGCAGGAACCAGGGAAGTAGCCATGCCGGTTATCGCGGCGACCTTAACCACGGTCGCGGTATTTTTCCCGATCGTTTTCGTCGAAGGGGTAACCGCACAGATCTTTAAAGACCTCGGCATCACGGTTTCTTTTGCGCTATTGGCCTCTCTGGTTGTTTCGCTTACCGTTACCCCCATGCTGTCGGTCAAATGGACGGCGGCACACGCAAAGCGAGCAAAACGGCATCGGAAGGATCAAACGAATGGAAAAGGAGTTTATCAAAAACTTCTCGTTTGGTCCCTCGGCCACCGAAAAACGGTTGTGTCGATTGGCCTGGCGTCCTTGATCGCAGGCATTGCCCTAATTCCCTTCATCGGCATGGAATTAATGCCGGCCACCGATCAGGGACAGATAAGCATCTCGATCTCCCTGCCGAACGGAACGGAGATCGAACAAACAAGAGAGGTTCTGACACAGGCGCATACCATCGTTTCCAAAATTCCGGAGGTGAAGACGATCTTTTCCAGTCTGGGCAGCTCAAATGCCGGTCGGGGGACCAACGCTTCAAGCGCTTCCGCTTCCTTCTTGCTGATGCTGTCGGATCCTTCCGAACGTACGCGAAGTACGGCGGAAGTGGTGGACGACTTACGCACCAGATTGAACCGGTTCCCGGGAGCGAGAGTCAGGGTTAGCGAAGCAGGGGGCATGACGCTGCCCGGTCTGGGCGGGCAAGGCTTCGGAGGGAGTTCGGCTCCCATCTCTTATGCTGTCAGGGGAAACGATGAAGGGACATTGAAAGATGTGGCAGAGAGATTGACCGAAGCGATCAGCGAGGTGGAGGGAGTGCGTGAAGCGGACAATACCCTGGAGGAATCCCGTCCGGAAATCCAGGTAGCGCTCGACCGGATCAAAGCGGCTTCGCTCGGGATCACGCAAGCCTCTCTTTCCAGCGCGATTCAGACTGCCCTGCGTGATCAGGTGGCCACCCGCATTCAAACGGGCGGGAGCGAAATCGATGTGACCGTCACCTATGAGAAAGAGCGGACTGCGAGCATGCAAGACATTGAAAATCTGTTGTTGACCGCTCCCACCGGAGAAAAGGTACAAGTCAAGGAAGTGGCGAAAGTCTCCATCGAAAGCGGGCCGCAATCGATCCAGCGGTTTAATCAGGCGAGGGTTGTGAACGTGACGGCCATGCTGGCACCCGGACGGGACTTGGGCAGCGTCACGGAAGCGATCAACCAGGTCGTTGCCGGCTTTCCGACACCTCCGGGATACGTGATTGAACAGCAGGGTCAAAACCAGCAGCTGCAGGATACGACCAACGGAATGATCCTGGCCTTCGTCCTGGCCGTCGTATTGGTCTACATCATTTTGGCGGCACAGTTTGAGTCCGTAGTGTACCCGTTGTCGATCATGCTGTCCGTGCCGTTGTCGTTCTTCGGAGCCAGCTTCAGTTTATGGGTGACGGGTCGTCCGCTCAGCATACCGGCTTTCATCGGCATGATCCTGCTGGCGGGGATTGTTGTGCGCAATGCGATCGTGCTGATTGACTTTACCAATATCCTTCGCAGACAAGGGATCGAAAGGTCGGAGGCGATATTGACCGCGGCGCCGATTCGCTTACGCCCTATTCTCATGACCACGTTATGCACCGTGTTGGGATTGCTGCCTTTGGCGCTGGGTCTTGGGGAAGGAGGAGAGAGTCAGGCGCCAATGGCTACCGTGGTGATTGGCGGTTTGATTTTCTCGACACTCTTAACCTTGATTGTAATCCCTGTGGTCTACACCATACTGGATGACCTGGCCATCCGGATGAAGAGAGTCTCCCATCGATTGCCTTCTTTTCGCAAGATGAAGGCAGTTGGTGCGGATGAATAGGCGTGTATAATGGAGATGTACCCCGCCCGGTGCAGCGTTATCACCGGGTGGGTTTCGGAAAGAGGGATGTGGATGCGTATTTTGGCAGTAGAGGATGAACGCTCGTTGCTTCAGGCGGTTTCCGCCGTCTTGACGGAGGAAGGCTACCAGGTCGACTGCGCCGATCGGGGCGATGAAGGGCTGATCCTGGCGGAACGGGGAATGTACGATTTGCTGGTGCTGGATATTATGATGCCCGGGCTGGACGGCTTGTCGATCGTGAAAAGACTTCGGTCAAAAGGGAATCTCACACCGGTATTGTTTCTTACCGCAAAAGACAGCGTGGAGGCGCGCGTTCAGGGTTTGGATGCGGGAGCGGACGATTACCTCGTGAAACCATTCGCAGTGGAAGAGCTGCTGGCGCGGACGAGAGCCCTCTTGCGCCGAAACGGAAAAATCGGCGTGGAAGGGGAATTGACGTACGGTCCGATTTCCCTGAAGGCGAATGAGCATGATGGCTATGTCGGCACCCATCCTTTGAGATTGACCAGCAAGGAATACGACCTGCTCAAGTATTTTCTGCATAACCGCGAGCAGATTCTGACTCGCGATCAGATCTTCGACAGGGTCTGGGGAATCGATTCCGAGGCGAATTACGGAATCGTCGACCTGTATGTGCATTACCTGCGAAAAAAACTTGCCGATCACGGGTGTGACCACTATATTCGAACGATTCGAAATGTCGGTTATATCCTGAAGGGGAATAAAGAGCATGTTTAGAAAGACCCAGATTCGTCTGGTCACTCTCAATGTGATTGTGTTTGTATTGCTTTTGTACGGATTGGGGAGCGCGCTGTACTTTTCCATGCAGTATCGATTGTTTTCCCAGGTGGATCGGGAGCTGCAGCGGATTGCCAATCGCATGGAGCAAGGCCCGCCGCCTCATTTTCGACCAGATTTCAAGCGGTTGCCCGATGTAGACCGCAGGATTGTTTTCCTGCTGTGGGATGATCAGGGCCAAATCCTCAGCAAGTCTTCCGGAGAATCCATCGACAGGGAGGATCTGGTCAAATTCCGGCCGGTGGAACAAGCGGAAGAAATCAAAACCATGTCGGTGAATGGACAGCCCTATCGGGTGTATACCTTGTCCATGAAGAAACAAGTCCGAATGGTGGTTGACGGCGACGTCAGGACGGTGCGTCATGTTCAACTGATCTTCAATCTGGAACCGGAAGAAAAGATGCTCAATACCTTGCTGTACGTTTTATGGATCGGCGGTCTTGTCAGCATCATTATCGCCGTCTTTGCAGGGCTTTTTCTGGCAAAGAGGGCCCTCGTTCCCATTCAGGTCTCCTGGGAGAAGCAGCAGCAATTCATTGCGGATGCCTCTCATGAGTTGAGGACCCCCTTGTCGGTGATTTTGGTTCACCTCGAACGGCTGTTTCGTTATCCAGACCATACGATTGAACAGGAGAGCGAAAATATCTCCGTAAGCATTCAAGAGACAAAACGATTGAATAAACTGGTTGCCGATCTGCTTACATTGGCCCGCTCCGACTCGAACGAGCTGCAGATTATGAGACAGAAAATCAGGCTGGATGAAATTGTGCAAAAAAGTGTTCAGACCTTTCGGCAGCTTGCGGTCCTGAAAAACATCGAAATCGAAACACGGATCGAGCAGCCTCTTGAAGTGTCAGGTGACGGGGAACGCCTGCAGCAGCTGCTGGTGATCCTCCTCGACAACGCTTTGAAGTACACCAACGAAAACGGGAGGATTGCCATATCCTGCAGACGGGATGGCAATTGGGCCGAGATTGCTGTGGCGGACACCGGGATCGGTATTTCCAAAGAGGACATCCCTTTTATCTTTGACCGGTTTTTTCGGGGGGACAGAATGCGCTCCCGTGAAACAGAAGGCACCGGATTGGGATTGTCCATTGCCAAATGGATTGTGGATGCGCACGGCGGAAAGATTCGCGCAGAAAGTGAAGAAGGAGCAGGTAGCAGATTTACGGTAACGTTACGCCGATTTGAATAGAACCTTCCGTTTACGAGGGAACAGATTGATACATTATTTGACAAAGAAATAATCATAAACGAGAATGACATTAACAGAACCCACCGCGCCTCTTTTTAATGCGTACCAGGTGGGGCTTTTTATTTTATGGGGGTTGCACTGTGGAGGAGAAAAAACGAAAGCCTGCTCTTACCTTCGATAAGCAACTTGCACTGCTTAAAGAAAGAAAATTGATCGTTGAAGATGAATCCCATGCTATGGAGAAATTAAAAAGTCACAACTACTATCGTCTCAGCGCATACATGAAACCATTCATGAACGGTAACTCCTTTAGAGCGGGAACAAATTTTGATCAAATCATTCAGTTATATGATTTTGACAAGAATTTGAGGCACCTAATTTTGACTCAATTAGAGCCTGTTGAAATTGCAATGAAAACACAAGTAGCTTATCTGCTTGCAATCAAATACGACGATTCCTTAAGTTACAAAAATAAAGAATATTTTGCGAATGAAGTGAAACACGAAGAGTTTATCAAGAAATTTGAAAAAGAGCTTGAACAAGCAAGTAAAGTACAAACCACATTCATTCTTCATCACATGGCACAGTATGGCGGACAAGTTCCGGTCTGGGCTGCCGTTGAAATGATGTCTTTTGGAACGATTTCTCAGCTATTTAAAAACATGCTGGAAGAGGATAAGCAGGCAATAGCTAAAGGTTACTTCGGCCATAGACATAATTATCTTTCCAGTTGGTTGTATACACTATCTTACGTTCGAAATATTATAGCGCATCATGCAAGGTTATTTAACAAGACACTTACATTCCCAGTAAAACTATCAGATAAAGATAAAAGGCTTGGTTATCCTCGGATGTACGGAGATTACACTGTTGATCAAACAGGAAGACTGCCCGGTTCCCGTGTTTGACACCACCGCCATACACGCAGAAGTGTCGGTGGAGTATGCTTTAAGCGAATGAAACAGCTGGAGCGGGACACAACCGCCTGTGGCTGTTTTTTCTTTTTTTCAAAAATGTAAAGTGCTTTACTGAATAAGCCCCTTTTTGCCTTGTACAGTGGTACTAATCGAACGAGGGTACACCCTCGAAGACAAAACCGTGAAGCTGGGCCGCATCCTCAATGACATAGAGCCCGTTTTGCTTGGAAAGGACCTTTTTCCGCTCCAGCCACTTCATCGTATTGGCCACCGTTACGCGGGAGGTTCCTACGACATTGGCCAGCTCCTGGTGAGTAAAGCGAACGCTGATGGTTCGCTTCTCTCCATTGGTTTTTCCGTACGTATTGCCGAGCTGCAGCAGGGTGTAGCAGATTCGCTGAGTGGCCGAGTAAAAACTGAGCTGCATGGTATGGGAGGCCAAAATCCGATTCTTGCTGTTCAGAAAATACAGAACTTGATTGGCGATGTCGGCTTCCGTTTCCATTTTCTTCCGGAATGTGTCGATCGGCAGTTTGAGCAGCATCACCTTGCTGGCGGTTATGGCACTGGAGTTGTAATGGGGGGGATCAAACAAGCTGCATTCTCCAAGCAAACCGTTTTGGCCGATGATGGCAATCGCCTTTTCCTCTCCTGCGGGAGACGTGAGGAACAGGCGGATACGCCCGTGCAGAACCACATAGACATACGCTGCCGATTGGTCCTGATGGAAAACCGTTTCATGCTTTTGCAGCATCATCTTTTGTCCGAGCGGCTCCAGAGAATGCCAGGAAAACGGAAGATTCTCCATCCAAGGGGACGCTTTGTCGTCCAACCATGTCACCATGTTTGTCATCACTCCATAATTCTTTGAAAGCAGGGATCACCTATGACGTTTCCATTCGCCCGAGAGAGAGAGTATTTTCCCATTTTATCGGAAAAGGTTCAGTTATCCAGTTGTTCGCAAAGCGCTCTTAGCCTTCAGGTTCAGGCCGCCATATCGGAATATACGGATAGCCTGCGGTATGGGGGCATGGACTGGATGCTCTGGATGGAACGGGTGGAGCAGGCAAAAGCCAGGTTTGCCGCACTGATCAACGCGTCTCCTGATGAAGTTGCCGTCTTGTCCTCCGTCTCCGAATGCGCGTCTGCTGTCGCCAGCGCTTTGGATTTTACACGCGGACGAGCTGGGATTGTGACTACGGAAATGGACTTTCCGACGATCGGCCATGTCTGGCTGGCGCAGGAGAGAAGGGGGGCACAGGTTTCGTTCATCCCCGAGCATCATCATACGATACCATTAGAGTACTATACCCGGGCGATACATGAACAGACCTTGATTACGTCCATTTCGCACGTTTCCTATTACAACGGATTCAAGCAGGATGTGAAGCAAATTGCTTCCATCGTTCACGAGAAGGGGGCTTACCTGTTCGTCGACGCCTATCAATCGGCGGGGAGTGTACCGATTGACGTAAAAGAAATGGACATCGATTTTCTCGCCGCCGGCGCCCAAAAATACATGCTCGGAATCCCCGGTATCGCCTTTTTGTACGTGAGAAAAGAGCTCGCAAACCAGTTGGAGCCAACGATCACCGGGTGGTTTGGCCGCATCAATCCGTTTGCCTTTGACATCAAGCAATTGGATTATGCCCACGGCGCCCGGCGATTTGAAACGGGGACGCCGCCGATGATCAGCGCCTACGCGGCAAACGCTGCCTTGGAAATGTTGAACGCCATCGGTGTAGACAAGGTGGAAACGTATCTGCAAGCCCTGTCGTCGAAAGCCGTCTCCCATGCTCGGGAGAAAGGGCTGACCGTTTTGAGTCCAATGGAGGTCGAGCAGAAAGCGGCGAACACCGCCATATACGTCCCGCAAGCGGGAAAGGCGGAAGCGTTGATGAAGGAAAAAGGCTTTATCGTTTCCGCGCGCAATGACGTGATCCGCATCGCGCCGCATTTTTACAACACCGAAGAAGATGTCGTCGCGGCGATTGATACGCTTGCTTCAGTCCTAAAAAGCTTGTAGGGGGGTAACCATGGCGGGAATCGTGGGAAAGCGGACGCGGTTTTGGGTGGAGTTGGGGATGATTTTGTTCGGAACGGCTTGTACGGCCATTGGCTACTACCTGTTTATGAAGCCGAATGACATTACCGCACCCGGGCTGGGTGGAATTGCCGTACTGCTCGGCTACTATCTCCCCCTCTCCCTCGGGGTGATCTACTTTCTTCTCAATGTCCCCCTCTTCTTGTTGGGATATCGATACGTGGGGGGACGCTTTGTTCTCTACAGTTTAATGGGCATGTTCAGCTTGTCCATGTTCCTGTCTCTGTTCGAAATCATGCCCGGACTTCAGCAGCCGATTGCCGGTGCCATACTGGGAGGAGTCATGAGCGGAGCGGGGGTTGCCCTCGTCCTGATCGCTGGCGGGTCAACCGGAGGAATGGACATCGCGAGCGTCGTCATCAACAAGCTGTGGCCTACACTGACGATCGGGAAAGTGATGATCTTCTTGAACGCCCTGATCGTGCTCGTTTCCGGTCTGGTCGTTGATTTTCTACACTCGTTGTACACGCTTCTCTCGATATACGTGGCGGGAAAAGCGGTGGATATCTGCTTCGCCGAGGGAACAAAATGGTGGAAGCGAGGAGGTGTTGCCGAAGATGTAAGCGCTATCAATTTGAACGATAAACCTTAAGACACAGACAATTTTGAAATGGGGGAGACACGATGAAGGACAACATGATGGAGCGCGAGTCAGGTTTGCATCGCGGATTGACCAAAGGCCAGTTAACCATGATTGGATTAGGCGGGGCGATCGGGACGGGACTGTTTATGGGCAGTGCGATCGCGATCAGCTACGCCGGTCCGGGTGTTATTCTTAGTTACGTGATTGCTGCCTTTATTGCCGTTGTCATGATGTACAGTTTATCGGAGATGGCTGTAGCCCACCCGACCGCAGGGTCTTTCGGCGTCTACGCGGATAAGTATCTGGGGGGATGGGCAGGGTTTACCACGCGCTGGACCTATTGGGCCGCACAAGTCATCGCTGTCGGCGGCGAGGCTGTAGCCGTGGGCATTTATATGACATACTGGTTCCCCGACATACCGGTGTGGGTGTGGACGCTGGCGTTCGGGGCGACGCTGATTTACGTCAACTCCCGTTCCGTCGAGAATTTTGGAAGCTTCGAGTACTGGTTTGCCATGATTAAAGTAGTTGCCATTGTTGTCTTTATCGTTTTTGGGGTGGCAACCGTACTCGGTATCGGAACACCTGCCGTGGGATTTGAAAACTTTACGAAGCACAACGGATTTTTGCCCAACGGATTCTCCGGCGTCTGGATGGCAGTGCTGATGGCCATTTTCAGTTTTGTCGGCGTTGAAGTGATCGCGGTGACCGCGGGAGAAGCAAAAGATCCGCGCACGGCTGTTCCCCGCGCCATGCGCACGATGGTTCTCCGCCTGATCGTGTTCTACTTCCTGGCGATCAGCATCATGATTGCGGTGGTGCCGTGGATAAACGCAGGGGCAAAAGAGATATCGCAAAGCCCGTTTGTTCAGGTGTTTGACCACGTGGGCATCGCCTATGCGGCCGGCATTATGAATTTCGTGGTCATGACGGCGGCTTTGTCCAGCATGAATACCAATCTCTATTTAACCTCGCGGATGATGTTCTCGCTTTCGCGAAACGACTACGCGCCGGAAGCGTTGGGCAAGCTGTCGAAGAACGGGACTCCGGTGAACGCCTTGCTGCTCTCCAGCCTGGGAGTTGCCACTGCAGCCCTGATCGCCAAATTCAGCCCGTTGGCCTATAACTACTTGTTCGGGATCGCCTTGTTCGGGGCGCTGTATGTCTGGCTGCTTACACTGCTCAGCCATCTTCGCTTCCGCAAGCAGTGGGAGAAAGACGGCGGAGAAGCGCTTCCGGTTCGCGCTCCTTTGTTCCCGGTCTTGCAAATCATCGGCATTTTGCTGATCGCCGCCGTCTTGATTACCATGGGCCTTGATCAGGAATTTTGGAACATTTCCTGGATTGTCGGCGTGCCGTGGCTGGGCTTCCTTAGCCTGATCTACTACGGGAAGTACAAGAAAAGGCTGACCCGTCCGACCGCGGATGCCGCAGAAAAAAAAGACAGGTTGGCCTGATCGCAACGAAGACTGCCTGTCCTGCAGGCGGTCTTCTTTGGTAGATAAGTTATAACATTGGGATATCGAATACAGCCACTAGAGAAGTGTTCGGGGCCCCAGCCGACACCAGCGATCGCTTAAGTCGGCTGGGTTTTCTTATGATTCAACCAACGGACGCGACACCGTAAATTTTTTTGTCAATTACCGCTTATTGTTTAAAATTTATCGTAATATCAGATAAATCTTTCTGTTTGGAAAGTTCCGGGATATAATGATGAAAAATGATCGGCAGAGGAGCGAACGTGTGGACGGCCTTGATCAAAAAATCATGGAACTATTAAAGCAGAACAGCAGGATGACCAGCTCGGAAATCAGCAGACAGATTCACCTGTCTGTGCCGGCTGTGGCAGAGCGGATTCGCAAACTGGAAGAAGGGGGAGTCATTCAGAGCTTCACGGTGAAGCTGAACCGGGAGAAAAGCGGGATTCTGCTGGTTGCCTTCATTCTCATCCAACTGGATAAACCAGAGCATATCACCGGCTTCAAGGAGATGGTGCTCCAGGAAAAACGCGTGCTGGAATGCCATCACATCGCCGGCGGATACGACTACCTGCTAAAGGTGGCGGTGGCCAACACTGGCGAGCTGGAACACCTGATTTCCCATACGTTGAAAAACGGAGCCGGAGTCGCAAAGACCAATACCATGATCGCGCTCTCCACCGTAAAAGAGGAGATGTAGAGGAATGTGGCTTGCGTTTTGGCAAGGGCTCGGCTTTGGATTGACCTTGCAGCTGTCGGTAGGACCGGTCTGTCTGGCGGTTCTGCGACAGTCCATCACCGGAGGATGGCGAGTCGCTTTGCGCATGACGTTGGGGGTAGCCCTCGTCGATGCGCTCTATCTGCTGGCCTCGCTGCTGGGCGTCGCAGCGCTGCTAAAGATCGAGGTAATCCGGCAAATCGTCTTGTTTGCCGGTGCATGTGTACTGATGTACTACGGCGGAAAGCACTTGTGGACGGCGGGTCGCACGCTGCCGCAGGATCAAAGCGAAGCACGGGGCGGTTTCTGGAACGGTGTCGGTATTACGCTGACCAATCCGCTTACCGTTCTGTTCTGGTCGGGTGTTTTCGGTTCGTTGATGGCTTCCGGAGCGCTGATGGGAAAGGGTGAACTGCTGTTGTTTTCCCTGGGCTGTGTTCTCTCGACGATCTTCTTTTTGGCACTGATTTCGGCAGGAGGATCCTCGGTGAAGAAAGTGATGGATCATCGGTTGTTGAAATGGCTGGATCGGTTGGTGGGCGTCGCGCTGTTGTGTTTTGGAATTGTCATGTTGATTGGTTGAAAGGATGTGTTTCATTGGAGTGAACCATTCCAGTATTTGGGTAAATCGCATTTTTATCTTGCTGCTTTTCGCCGATGTTTTGGCTCAGGGGCCGATACTTTGCCTTTCAGGAAATGTGGCGCCGGATTACCTCCCAGGCCGCTTTGCTGCTGACCGGAATGATGTTTGACTGGATCAGCATGCAGGCGTATCTGCTGATGCTGTCCGGGGTGATCTTCGCCGCGGCGATCGGACTGAGCCTCGTCGTGCGTACCAGCCGAGTCAGAGTGGAAGCGGCGCAATAAATGGAGAAACTACCATAACGAGAAGAATCATGATTCTTCCACTGCATCCACTTTCTCGACAATCTAAGCGGAGCCTTTGCCAAAGACTCCGCGTTTTCATTGCTCAATTTGGAAAATACAGGTACGATAGATTTGGAAGGATAAAGAATAGAACGATTGAAATGGGAGGCGATTGACCGTGATTGACCGGTTGGATCATTTGGTATTGACGGTAAAGAATGTGGATGCCACCTGTGAATTTTACAACCGCGTACTGGGCATGGAGGTTGTCACGTTTGCCGGAGGGAGAAAGGCGCTTCAGTTTGGCAGCCAAAAAATCAACCTGCACGAAGCAGGCAAGGAGTTTGAGCCCAAAGCGCACAAGCCGACGCCGGGCTCGGCAGACCTGTGTTTTATCTCCAAGCGGCAGCTTGCGGACGTCATCACGCACTTGCAATCCTGCGGAGTGGAGATCATCGAAGGGCCGGTGCCAAGAACAGGAGCGACAGGTTCTATCGAATCCGTCTATTTCCGCGATCCTGACGACAATTTGATTGAAGTCTCGAGGTATCAGTAAAATATCCATTTTGCCTGTGACCAGCTTTGTTACTGAAGGGGAGTACACGATTGAACAAAGGGAACATTCAGAAGGGACAGCATCAATCAGACCGTCTTTTTGACATTTCGAACAAACTGCAAACTCATACGCCCGGGCTGATGGGAGAAAAACGGCTGACCAAGTATGCCGTCCTGGTACCGCTGGTGCAAACAGAGGAAAGCGGGCTGGCGGTGCTGTTTGAAAAGCGGGCAAGCACCCTGAAACGACAGGCGGGAGAAATATGCTTCCCAGGCGGACGAATTGAGCAGTCGGACGGCTCGCCGTGGAAGGCAGCGAGAAGGGAGACCAGTGAGGAATTGGGCATCTCCCCGGAGCAGATTGATTGTCTCGGTGAACTGGATACGCTGGTGATGCCGTCTCAGCTGTGCATTTACTCGTTTGTCGGCCTGATCAGGGAACCGGAGATCATCTGCCCCAATCCGGACGAAGTGGAGGAGTTCTTTCTCCTTCCACTCGAGCGCTTGCTGGGCACCCGCCCTGCCGTCTACCATGCTTCACTGAAAATACAGCCGGGGGAGGATTATCCCTATCATCTCATTCCGAACGGCACGGACTACCCCTGGCGGACGGGAAAAGTCTCTCATTTGTTTTATCAGGTTGACGATCGGGTGATCTGGGGATTAACCGCCCGTATTCTGGAGCATTTCCTCGAATTGATCGGCAGAAAAGACAAGTAGGGAAACAGGAGAGGAGAGTGCCTTCATTGTGGCCGAAAACGATCGCATCGCAAAGACTGCAGATTGACTATCCGATTATCCAGGCGGGAATGGCTGGAGGGGCAACCTCACCGCAGCTGGTAGCCGCCGTTTCCCGGGCAGGCGGATTGGGAACGCTCGGGGCGGGCTACATGACAGCGGAGCAGATCCGAACTGCCATACGGGAGATTCGCCGACTGACGGATCGGCCCTTCGGGGTCAATTTGTTTCTCCCCGAGCCCTATGAGGTGGAGCAGCCGAATCAGGACGTGGCAAGAGTGTTGAACGAGATACGGAACGAGTTGGGTTTGGCCCCCGATCCAGAGGTCACCCGATTCGCGGAACCGTTCGAAGAGCAGATGGCGGCGGTACTGGAAGAGCGAGTACCGGTGTTCAGCTCTACATTCGGTATACTGGAAGCGGAGTGGGTGGCGGAGCTGAAGCGGCAGGGCAGTGTCGTAATCGGTACTGCCACGACTGTGCGGGAAGCGAAAGCATTGGAAGAAAGTGGAGTGGACATGGTGGTGGCGCAGGGAAGCGAAGCGGGGGGGCACCGCGGTTCGTTCCTGCCCGACGCCGCCAGCAACCTGATCGGGACGATGGCGCTTGTCCCGCAGGTGGCAGATGCAGTCAATCTTCCTGTGATCGCAGCAGGGGGAATCATGGACGGCCGGGGAATTGCCGCAGCGCTTGCCCTGGGAGCATCGGCCGTACAGCTGGGCACGGCGTTTCTCACCTGTGAAGAGAGCGCGGCTCACGTCCGGCACAAGCATGCGATTCTGGACAGCGCCGATGAAAGCACGGTGATTACCCGCGTCTTTTCCGGCAAGCCGGCGCGGGGCATCCGCAATGCCTTTATGGACGCGCTCGCTCCATATGAACAGGACGTACCGGTGTATCCCGTGCAAAACGCGCTGACCCGCGATATCCGCCAGGCAGCTGCAAAACAACAGCGCAGCGATTACCTCTCCATGTGGGCGGGTCAAGCATCCCCGCTAAGCCGGGCCATCAGCGCGGAGGAATTGATCCAGCAGCTGGTTCGGGAGACTGCGCAGGTGTGCCGCGGGTTGTCGATCTGTTTGTGAGCCGGATCTGTGCAACGTTCAGCGTGCTCCTGGCGTTTTACAGCCGGGAGGGAATATCACAAAGACGGTTCTGTTTGAGGTCAAAGATACCTGGAAGGGCGTATCCCAATCCCAAGTCATCATTACGACCGGAATGGGAGGAGGAGATTGCGGATATGCATTTACTCCCGGAAAAGAATACCTGGTGTACGCTTCCAAATCTTCCATGTACGGAAAAGAAGCGCTGGTCACGACCATTTGTGACAGAACCAGCGAGTTGTCTCTGGCAAGCGAAGATACAAACGCAGCACTCCGTAACAGGGTGCTGCGTTTCATTAGATATCGAATACAGCCACAATAGAAGGGTTCGGGGCCCCGCCCGGCGAAAAAAGGGACCCCACTCGGCTCAGCGATAGCTACCGCCGAGTGGGGTGAGAATAGCTAATGCCGGGTGGGTTTTCTTATCCACTCTGAAAATCCAGTTCCTTTCCATCCCCCAAATCAACGGTTAGCGAATGGTCTGTGTCCCTGACGGCGGCATAAAAGATGCTTTTCAGCTGGGAATACCCCAGCGCTTCCAATTGATTCATGAGCCACTTCTCATCCTTTTGAATCAGTTTCAGGTTTTGGTGCTGAATCTTCCCTTCGATGATGACGGAGATGGGGAGGCCTTGATATTCAATCGAGATATCGAGATGCCGCGGGGTAACCGGGGTTACATCTCTGCGGGGTAAAATGCTGATCTCGCCTGTTGGTTCCAGAATAGCGTACTCCACGTCTTGCACGTCAGGATAGCCTGCTGTGCGAATGCTTGCCAGCAGTTCCACCAGGGAATATCTGCTTCGTCTCAAATTGGATTTAATGATTTTTCCGTGTTTAATCAGCAGCGTCGGATGTCCGATCAGGTAATGATTCAGCCAGCGAAAAAGGGTGAGCCGGGTAATCAGGATGTGAATCAGCGTTACGATGACGATCCCCGCAACCGCTTCTCCGAAGTTGTCTGTTGCGATTGGACTTATCGCCAGCGTTGCCAAAAACACGATGGCCGTTAAATCGTGCGGAGTCAATTGAGCCAGGGCTGCCTTGCCCATCAAGCGGATCGCCAGGACAGACAAACCGTATAACACTATCACTTTTCCCAAATAAACAAGCATGGTATCCACCTGTTATTTCAAGATGACATTCATAGATATCAGGTATTCCCAAACCGTTTTTTCCTATACGTCAAACACAAGATATTTTTGATTAATCTTTTTTAAACTTTCAGTCATTTATAGTGTTATTGTTCTGTGATATTGTCACTGTGTAACTGTTCTATGAAAATGTCACCATGGGACAGGAGATAATCACATTG